>DAHXMX010000279.1 GCA_027371515.1 Neisseriaceae bacterium | reverse complement strand
CTAAATCTATCCCAATATCATTACCAGAAATACCATTTTCACGAGCCCACTTGGTATAAGTTTGAACTTTAGTAAATTGTGAACAATATCTTTCATCATTAGTCAAAAATTTAATTACTAACCGCTCGAAATAGCTACCTTTTTCTCGCTCAGTTTTTGAGTTATCTCTATAAATTGTTAATAACCTCTGAAATGGTGTTTGTTGCATAAACAGCTCCCCTTAATTAATCTAATTATATCTAATTATTATCTAATGGTTGTATTTTACCATCTAAATTAACACTATACACTACAATAATTAATGCTATGCGCCATTGAAAATGTATCATTATATTATTAAATACATTGAACCATGTTTTCGCTTTTACAATTTTTACAATTAAATAATTTCGTTATCTTACCTAGCAATTAAACACAAATAAAACAATATGTTACTAAATATTATACTAAAAATAAAAAAATATTATTAAAAATATTATTGACATCATTATAAATATTTTGATATAAGTATGGCTGCGTGGTGTTAAATTATGTTAATTAATATTTTTGTAACCTAATATTTTTGGAGTACTATAATGAATAAATCACAATTAATAGAAGCAATTGCTAACGCAACAGAATTAAGCAAAGCTAAATCAGGTGAAGCTGTAGATGCTTTTATTACAACAGTTACTCAAGCATTAAAAAGCGGTGATACTGTATCCCTTATAGGTTTTGGTACATTTGCAACTGCTAAACGTGCTGCTCGTATTGGACGCAATCCTAAAACTGGAAAAGAAATCAAGATTGCTGCTACTACAACACCAAAATTTAGACCTGGCAAATCTTTAAAAGAAGCTGTTGCTACCCCTGTTAAAAAGAAAAGCAAATAAGTTTATTTAGATTTTCTCCTGAAATGCCAGTTAACTGGCATTTTTTTATTAATTATTATTATCATCTATGTTACACAAAATAATAATTCCGCTTACATTATTAACCTTGG
>DAHXMX010000278.1 GCA_027371515.1 Neisseriaceae bacterium | reverse complement strand
ACATACTCAATTAGTATTACTCAAGAAATATTTAAAAATTTAGCTCAAGAACTTTTAGCGCTTGCATTGGTACCATTAGAAAAAGTAATCCGCGATTCAAAACTTAGTAAAAATAGTATTGATGATATTATATTAGTAGGTGGCTCCACTAGAATGCCAATTATCCGTCATTTAATTCGAGATTTTTTTGATAAGAATCCTTTGGTTACCATTGATCCAGATAAAGTAGTTGCAATTGGTGCCGCTATACAGGCTAATTTATTGGCTGGCAATAAAAATAATGATGAATGGTTATTACTTGATGTTACTCCATTATCTTTAGGTATTGAAACCATGGGTGGATTAGTAGAAAAAATTATTCCACGTAATTCAACAATACCAATCAAACGTGCTCAAGAATTTACTACGTATAAAGATGGACAAACTGCTATGACTATCCATGTTTTGCAAGGAGAACGCGAACAGGTTGAACATTGTCGATCTTTGGCTCGATTTAGTTTGAAAGGTATTCCACCAATGGTAGCTGGCAGCGCTCGAATTAGAATTACTTTTCAAATTGATGCTGATGGAATACTTTTTGTTTCAGCTCTTGAAACTACAACTAATACAGAAAGCGTTATCGAAGTTAAACCAAGCTTTGGGCTAAATGCTGAGCAAATTGTAACTATGTTAGACGAGTCAATTAAAAATGCACAATATGATATCAATTATCGACAAAAAATGGAGGCAATTATTGATGCACAATCTTTAGTGGATATTACTACTAACGCACTTAAACAAGATAAAGATATCATTACTCATAAAGAGCTTATTAAAATTAATCATGCTTTGGAAAAATTAAAAAATGCAATTATGAATGCTAGTGAGTATACTTATACTGAAATTAAGGAATTAACTAACGAGTTAAATATAGTTACCCAATATTTTGCTAAACAAAGAATTGGTTTGGCTATTGGAAACAATTTAAATGGTAAGTTTATTAAGGATTTAGAATGA
>DAHXMX010000276.1 GCA_027371515.1 Neisseriaceae bacterium | reverse complement strand
TTAACTCATTATTATTTGCTAGCATTCTAACTCAATTATCAATATTAATGGCTTATTTTACTAATAGTATCTATATTGCAATGATTCAATTCGCTACTAGTCTTATATTAATTCCATACTTTTTATCTGCATTATTTGCTTTAAAAATCATAATCAATCATAAACAAATTAATTACTATGATTTATTTAAAGGTAGTATCGCAACTATTTATGGAATTTGGTTAGTATATTCCGGTGGATTAAAATATCTGGCATTATCTTCAATTATGTATCTAATTGGATCTATCATTCATTTTAAAGCACGGCATGAACAAAATTTAACCTTCTTCAACAATAATACAGAGCGCGTAATCTTTATATTACTTATAATAGTTTCTATTTACTCTATATTACATTTATATGCTCATTAATAAACTTCATCGATACAGTGTGTATTGTCCATATTTCCATTGCTATCCCCCCCACCTAATCAAACTCAAAAGCTGTTAAGACAGGGGGATTCTCGCTAGTTAAGCTAGGTTATGGTAGTATTTTTAACTTCATTGTTATCAAATATAGCAACAATTTCATCATCAGCATTTTCTTTAGCTGATTCACGAGTTAGTAGCTCTATATTATTTGCATAAAGCTTTAATGTACCTACTGGTTCATTATTTTTATTAATATAAGCTGTAACTGTTGGATACCCATCAACCAATACTTTAGCACCTTTTTTAGCATAATTTACTATAACTTCAGCTAAACGTCCATTACAGCTTACCTCTACCCAGTCAGTTCTAGGATTCTGGCGACTACCAGTATTTACAGCGACTGAAAATTGTGCATATTGTGTACCAGTTTGATCATCACGAAGTTCAGGATCACGTCCTAAATTACCCGTAATTGTTAATCTTTTCATAATTTATTCCTCATAAAAAATTACCAATATATATTTGTTTGCCAAATAAGCTTTAGTTTGCGATATATATCAATTTGTTTAATCAAACCAAAATATCGCGAATCATAT
>DAHXMX010000275.1 GCA_027371515.1 Neisseriaceae bacterium | reverse complement strand
ATTGAATACCCAAATATTTATTCTGATTTAGAAGTAAATATACATAAAAATGAATGTGCACCAATTAAAAACATGAATATAAGTCAACTTAATAAAATAACCTTAATTGGCGAAAATAATCTACTTTATAATACCCAACTATATCTACAGCGCAATACTAATTTATTAGTAAGCTTCTCACATGAAAATTTTTTAGAAATTACAGATAAAAAAATATCTAAATATATTGGTTTAAAATACTATGCTAATCATTATTTAAACATTAAAACTGATGAAATTATTGCATTTGGAGATGGAGAAAATGATATACCAATGTTAAATATGGTAGGACTGGGCGTAGCAATGGATAATGCTAGTGAAATAGTTAAACAATCAGCTCATGATATAGCCGACTCTCATAATAATGAAGGTGTTGCAAAATATTTAGAGCAATTAATTCGTGATAAAATACTATAAATGAGAGAATATATGAAAACAATAGTTGCTTGGATTAAATTTACATTGGTCATTTTAAGCATGTTAATATTGATATTAGGGGCTTATCTAGTAGCACCTTTTTCGATTAAGTTATATCGATATCCAATTCGAAAATTATGGGCTATATGTTTAATTTTATCAACAGGTGCTAAATTTAGGTTACATGGTGAGGATTTATCAAATATTAATCTAGAAAATACTATGATAGTATCTAATCATATTTCATGGCTTGATACAGTAATTATGTTACGTATATTTTTTGTACGTTACGTAGGTAAAGTTGAGATGTTACAATGGCCAATATTAAGAGTACTTTTAACCGGTGGTAAAATAGTAACGTTAATTACAAAATTTTTGAGTTTTAAAGTGTTCATTACTGTTGTCATCCAACCAACACCAGAAAATGTTACTTCATGTGCAAGCTCATCGTTTTCTTTACGATAACTTAAAACCACAGGTAACACCTGACTTTTAGCAAGCATGGCAGCTTCTAATAGAGAAGCACGAAATGGTTTTATTTTTAATCCATTACC
>DAHXMX010000274.1 GCA_027371515.1 Neisseriaceae bacterium | reverse complement strand
AACGCCAATTCGGGATAAGGATCCAAGTTAAATAAAAAAGTCCATCAATGTGATGTTTTGATAGAATATAGTTTCAACGCTAATATTCTGAAGGACACACAAAGATGGACATAGTGGAATTATATGTTATTATAGATGATTTTTGTCAAAAATTTATGCCAAAGTATATAAAGCTATTGAAACATAAGGAAGTAACAAGTCGTAATCGCAGAGGGATATTAAATATTAGTGAGATAATTTTAATAAATTTGCTGTTTACTCAATCTGGTTATAAATATTTCAAATGGTTCTATGTTAATGAACTGATGACAGAATATAAGGCTTATTTTAAGCGCTTACCTAGTTATAATCGTTTTGTAGAAATAATGCCAAGGAGCTTACCCGTGTTGTTCAGACTATTAAATTATGTTATGTACCACGCAAGAAGGAATGGGTTTAATATTGAATATGTGGACAGTACAAAGATAGCGGTATGCCACAATAAAAGAACTAATAACCATAAGTTGTTTTCTGGAATAGCAAACATAGGTAAATCAACAATGGGCTGGTTTTTTGGTTTTAAGTTGCATATTACGTGTGATACATCAGGTAATTTAACTAGCATGGCCTTTACCAAGGGCAATACTGATGATAGAACCCCTATGCTAAAACTGATAAAGGGATTCACTGGGAAGATGTTTGCAGACAAGGGCTATATTAGTGCTAAATTAGCACAACAATTACAGGATCTAGGAATTACTTTAATAACACCACCCAAAAAGAATATGAAATCAAGGTTTATGCCAGTTAATTTCTTCGATGTAATTCTTCATAAAAAGCGATCGATTATAGAATCAGTAATTAATATTTTAAAAGGCAAGCTGCAGCTATGCCATACCAGGCATAGGAGCATATACAACTTTGTTGTACATATTGTATCAGTTTTAGTTGGTTATCAATTGTTGTGCAAGAAACCTAAAATTAGGCTGGAAAACTACATGGTAAGCCAATTTGCTTAAACCGAATTGGCGTT
>DAHXMX010000273.1 GCA_027371515.1 Neisseriaceae bacterium | reverse complement strand
CTGCGACTAATGTACGTAAGTATGTTAAAGCAGTTGAGGGTACACAAGCTAAAATTATGGATACAAGAAAGACTATTAACCCAATCAGTACCGCATAAAATCATATCATCATTATTGATAATAGTTGCCGCAATAGAGTGATTAGCTCTAATTAAACTAGCAGTTTTATCACCATCTGCAGATAAATCTTCATTTAAGCCATCAATCACTTGCTTAATTATTATATTTCTTGGACAAATATTTTTATTTATAATATTCATATACTTTCAACTTTTAATAAAATCTGGTTTTAATGGCATATTCGGAGATATAGTTAAAACTTCATATCCAATATCAGTAACTAATACCGTATGTTCCCATTGTGCAGATAGACTTCTATCTTTAGTAACAGCAGTCCATTCATTCGGTAAAAATCTTACATGACGTTTACCTTGATTAATCATCGGTTCTATAGTAAATATCATACCCTCCTCAAGTTTTACACCAGTTTTAGGCTTGCCATAATGTAATACTTGTAAATCTTCATGAAATATCTTACCTATACCATGCCCACAAAATTCACGCACTACACTATAACCGTTATTTTCAGCATGACTCTGAATAGCATATCCAATATCACCTAAATAATTACCAGGTTTTACTTGACTAATCCCAAGCCACATGCATTCATAAGTAACTCGGCATAATCTTTTTGCATGCTCTGACGCTTGACCAACAATAAACATCCTCGAAGTATCACCATGATAGCCATTTTGATTAACCGTAACATCAATATTTACTATATCACCATTTTTCAATGCTTTATCCATTGGAATACCATGACATACTTCATTATTAACCGATGTACATATCGATTTAGGATAAATCGGACCATTTGGATATGATTGATAATTCAATGGTGATGGAATAGCTTTTTGAACCTTAGTTATATACTCATGACAAAGACGATCTAACTCATTTGTTGTAACTCCAAGTTTTACAAAAGGTGCTATGTAATCTAATACATCCGCGGCTAATCTACCAGCAATACGCATTTGCTCTA
>DAHXMX010000272.1 GCA_027371515.1 Neisseriaceae bacterium | reverse complement strand
AGCTGAAAAAGCTCAATCTGAAGGTAAGTTTGTTAGTGAAATAGTACCGGTTATGATACCTCAAAAAAAAGGTGACTTATTAAAGTTTGACAAAGATGAGTTTATCAAATCCGGTGTTGTGTATGATACATTGACAAAATTACGTACAGCATTTAAAAAAGATTCTGGTACTGTAACTGCAGGTAACGCATCTGGTATTAATGATGGAGCTGCTGCTGTTATGCTTATGTCTGCTAAACGTGCTCATGAATTAGGATTAAAACCATTAGCCTATATTAAAGCTTATGCTTCAGTTGGATTGGAACCTGAGATTATGGGAATGGGACCAGTTTACGCTACTAGAAAAACTTTAGCTCGTGCTGGTTGGTCTGTAGCTGATCTGGATTTAATAGAAGCAAACGAGGCTTTTGCAGCTCAAGCTGTGGCTGTAAATAAAGAAATGGCATGGGATATAAATAAAGTTAATGTAAATGGCGGAGCAATTGCACTTGGTCATCCGGTTGGAGCTTCAGGTTGCCGTGTATTAGTGACTTTATTACATGAAATGCAAAGACGTGATGCTAAAAAAGGTTTAGCAACTTTATGTATCGGTGGTGGTATGGGGGTTGCTTTAGCGGTTGAGCGTAAATAGATTTTAAGAAGTGTTTTATTTATGGCGTATGTAATAACTGAATCTTGTATTAAATGTAAATATACTGATTGTGTAGATGTTTGTCCCGTGGATTGTTTTCGTGAAGGTCCTAATTTTTTGGTGATTGATCCAGATGAGTGTATTGATTGTACTTTATGTGTGGCTGAGTGCCCGGTAGAAGCTATTTTCCCTGAAGATGAAGTACCAGATGATCAAAAGCATTTTATTGAATTAAATCGAATATTATCTAAAAATCCAAAATGGACTCCAATTACTGAAAAAATCGATCCACCCAGTGATGCTGATGAATGGGCTTTAGTTAAAGACAAGCTACATTTGTTGGATAAACAGGACGTTTAATCAAACTAAAATGGTGCCTTGTGGCACCTTTTGTATTGTTAGAATAAATTTGATGACAAAAGAAATAA
>DAHXMX010000271.1 GCA_027371515.1 Neisseriaceae bacterium | reverse complement strand
TGGTATTGCATGTCATGGCGGTAGTGGAGTAAGTTTTGGGGTAATTGAACAACTGCGTAAGTCTCGAGCTAATATTAAATTTTTAGAGTTAGTTCATCGTTTAGATCGTGATACTTCTGGTTTATTGATTATAGCTAAAAAACGTAGTGCTTTAGTTAATCTTCAAGAGCAAATACGTCATGGAGATGTTAAGAAATATTATCTGACATTAACTAATGGTAATTGGAAAGATGATATGCGTAACGTTAAAGCACCATTATATAAATATGTAACTAAAAGTGGTGAACGTAGGGTTCGTGTTGATAATGAATTAGGTCGATATTCAAATACTATTTTTCGCGTTTTAGAGCGTTATAAAGATTACACTTTAGTTGAGGCTGAATTGAAAACTGGGCGCACTCATCAAATTAGGGTTCATTTATTATCGTTAGGTACTCCAATTGTAGGTGACGATAAATACGGCGATTATGAAGTGAATAATCATATCGCTAAATATGGTTTAAAACGTATGTTTTTACATGCACAGAAAATGATGAGAATCAACGTTTAGATAATTTGCTTATTAAATTATTGAAAGATGTGCCTAAAACTCATGTATATCGAATAATTCGCTCGAAAGAAGTTAAGGTAAATAATAAAAGAGCTGATACCAATTAATATTCGGCAAAAGCGCCAATTGCTCAACGCTTAAACTCTTAATATCATAAAACAAATTAAGTTTTGTAGGTAATGGCAATACAGCACGCGGTGCAATACTTGATAAACAACCTTTGCGATAAAAATGAGTAAATATTTTATATGGCGTTTGGTCTGATTTTAAAACAGACCATGGCTCCCAAAGTAGACTTCCATTATAACTAATTACACCAACACCATGATTACTTAACATCGATTTAATTTCAGTATCTCGTTTAATTTGCCATGGTTCATAACAGCGATTCCAATATACACTTTGAATATCATATGTTTTTATTAGATATTTAATTATAGTAATTGGATCACCACAATAACAAGATAATTTGTTGCCCAAACTTTTATTCAGAGATTGCAATGAATAATGCA
>DAHXMX010000270.1 GCA_027371515.1 Neisseriaceae bacterium | reverse complement strand
CGATACGCTATCATGAAGCACTTCCATAAAATTAAGTGCTTCTTTAGGTGATGAAAACACTGGAGTTACCATCTCGATTTGAGCTTCAGCAAAATCAGTAGTGATATACGGATGTTTTGACTTATCTCCAAATATTTTTGGATGCGGTGTTTGAGCTAAATTACCCTGCAAATCAGCACGTAAATTTTCTTTTTCTAGACCAAAATTACCATCCATTAACATGCTTTGAAGATTGTTATCTTCTATTAACTTTAAAAAATTCATTCATTTAATCCATAATCACTAATATTTTAACCATATACATATGTAGTAAATAACCAAGCGTTGATTTTATCATAAAAAAACAAAATACTCCAAGCATAATCTTGGAGTATTAAGGATTTTTGCAATCACTATGGGTAATTTTTTAGTACATACCGTCCATACCACCCATACCGCCCATTCCACCACCTGCTGGCATTGCTGGAGCATCTTCTTTAGGAAGTTCCGCTACCATGCACTCTGTAGTCAACATGAGTCCTGCAACAGATGCAGCATATTGTAATGCAGCACGAGTTACTTTAGCTGGATCTAATACACCCATTTCAATCAAATCACCAAACTCTCCATTACCTGCATTGTAACCATAAGCACCAGTACCTTGATCAACCTTATTAATTACAACACTTGCCTCAGCACCACAATTATTCACGATTTGACGAAGAGGAGCTTCAACTGCTTTTAATACAATTTTAATTCCAGCATCTTGATCGTGATTATCACCATTAAGATTAGCCAAAGATGAACGAGCACGTAATAAGGCAACGCCACCACCTGCCACTATACCTTCCTCAACTGCGGCACGAGTTGCATGTAAAGCATCTTCAACGCGTGCTTTTTTCTCTTTCATTGCAATTTCAGTTCCACCACCTACTTTGATTACAGCAACACCGCCACTTAATTTAGCTAAACGTTCTTGTAATTTTTCTTTATCATATTCTGATGTAGCATCTTCGATTTGTTTTTTAATTAATTCAACACGAGATTTAATGTCTTCAATGCTGCCAACACCATCAATAATAGTTGTA
>DAHXMX010000026.1 GCA_027371515.1 Neisseriaceae bacterium | reverse complement strand
AGTATTAACAATGTATTCCACGCGTTTAATCAGATTCTCCACTTGGCTGGAATTATAAAATTCATAGTAAAAACATAGATTATTATTGGTGTTTTGCGGATCAAGCTCCCAAGCACGATAAAATTTTTCCAAAATATTTGTCATTTGATATATTCCATTTCTTTTCATTAGACATCTTTGGTGCACCTCACCTCAGCGGATGCATTATTAGCAACACTAACTATACTAAATATGTATGAATTATAACTTAAATTGCAAAAATTTAGCAATATATGTTTTGGCTTTTTCAACAATCAAGTATAGATAATTACACGCATTTACGGACAGATTTAATATTATAACTTACTGTTTTGCTTGTATTATTTTCCGATACAAAATCGACTAAATATTTCACCTAACAAATCGTCCGAACTAAATTCCCCAGTTATTTCTGCCAATTTATTGTGCCCATAGCGCAATTCTTCAGCAATGATCTCCAGATTTGACCAGTTATGAAATGCCATATCAATATGTTCAACTGCCTTGGTTAATGCATTCAAATGTCGCGTACGTGCTATAAATACATCTTGATTATTATTTTCAAAACCAATAGATTCAAGAATTATTTGACGTAACTCTTGAATACCAATATTATGTTTAGCTGAAATATAAATATGATGTGAACCATTAATTAATTTATTATTGTGTTGTATACTCTTACATGGAATTAAGTCAATTTTATTATATACAAATATCTTAGGTATTGACTGATTGATTTGATTTAATATATTAGTATCTATATTATCTAAACCTCGTGTAGCATCTATTAAGATTAAACATAGATCTGCACTGTCTAATGCCATAAAGGTGCGCTTGATTCCTATTTGTTCAATTGTATCCGCGGTTTCTCTAATGCCAGCAGTATCTATTATATTAAGGACAATATCATTGATAATAATTTTTTCTTTAACTATGTCACGAGTAGTGCCAGCTATGTCAGTAACAATAGCAATTTCTTCATCAGCCAACCTATTGAGTAAGCTTGACTTGCCTACATTTGGTTGCCCTACTATTACTACATTAGCACCATTATTTAAGATTACACCTTGTCGAGTATTTTTTAGTAATGAATTAATAGAGTTTTGTAATAGAACAAGCTTATCACGAATTCGTGCATCGACAATAAATTCAATATCTTCTTCTGGAAAATCAAGAGTAGCTTCAACAAACATTCTAAGATCAATTAATTGTTTATTGATTGTATTGATACGCTGTGAAAATGTACCATTTAATGATTTAAGCGCAGATTTAGCTGCACTTTCACTTTCAGCGTGAATAAGATCAATAATACTTTCAGCTTGAACTAGGTCTATTTTCCCATTAATAAATGCACGCTCACTAAATTCGCCTGCACGTGCTAAACGACATCCAAGCTCTATAGCTCTTTTAACTATCATTTGTAATACTATTGGGCTTCCATGACCTTGTAACTCAACTATATCCTCACCTGTAAAAGAATGCGGCGATTTAAAATAAATAGCTATCCCAGAGTCTAAAATTTGATGATCTTGAGAATAAAATTTGGTATAAGTTGCTATATTTGGAGTGTAATTAGACTTATTAGTCATTTTGCATAATATATTTAATGCAAGATCACCTGATATACGTACCACACCAATTCCGGCATATCCTTTTGCTGTTGCTACTGCGACAATTGTATCTGATTTCAAAATTACCTCAATTAAATTTTTTAATTTTAAATTTTATCATTAGTGTCAAAAAAGTTTTATAACACATAAGTTATTTTAATTTTATGATGAAGAATTTGCGGTACTTTACGAGCAATTATTGCTTCACCAGACTTTAAATCTTTAAATTCTTGAGGAGATATTTTATAGTCTTGCTGTTTGTTATAATTTATACTTCGTTGATCATTGCCATGTAAAGCTATACTCACTTTAGTATTATCAGTTATACCAATTATTTTTGCCATTATTTGACTATCTTCATCATGATTAATTTTTTGTACTATATATGTATTACAACAAGCTAATAATTCTTCTGCAACTCTCTTTGTGTCACTTGATTTTAATCGAACAGTAGCTATGCTTTGAGTACCAATTATTGCATGCATTCCTCTACTTCGTTGCAGTGATATTGTTTCAGCAAGATTTGGACTTGCATAACTTGCAAATTCATCAAAAATACAATAACATTTAGTAAACTTATCAAAACCAGAAAAACTACTATTAATATCACTAATAACCATCTTAGCAATTTTATTAGTATCCTCTGGATAACTTGAAGCATCAAACAAAAAAAGTATTATTTCCTGATTTTGAATACTTTGTTTAATATTAATTACATTCTCAAGCTTAGTAGTATTAAATAACCAACCATAATCAGAATAAATAAATAACTCTAATAGTTTTAATACATCTCCAAGCAATACACTTAAATTTTTATCAGCATTTAATTTCGCAATTTTTTGCGCTAAACTAGCGTCAAGGTCATGAGCAACACTTAATAATTTATCAGGATTTTCTAAAAAAGCTAAAAACACTCTTAGATCAACTGTTTTTTGTAAACGATATAATACCTGTGCTACAAAATTAATATAATTTTGTTCGCCTAAAGAAAAATGCTCTTGACCTTTACTACTTACGGCTAAAAATAATGCCATAATTCTATTTTTCCATTCAGTTGCATTACCACTACCAAATGGATTATAACCAGCTAAATTTTCAATCTTATTATCTGGACGTAAACAAAAAACCTTGAATGTTCGATTATACTGTTTAGCAAGCTGTCGCATTTTATCAATTAAACTGAACTCACCTTTACCATCTAAATAAATGCATGGCAAATTATGTTGAGCACAATGCTTAACAAAATTAAGTATCGTAGTAGTTTTACCAGAACCTGTAGTGCCAATTATCAAAGCATGTTGATTAAGCTCATTATCGGTAAGATATATCTTGTTATCATTTTCAGTACCTATCAACACATCATTATCTGCAATATTATTCAAAATACTATTCGAGATATTATTTAACTTTAGAGTTGGGCTAGTGAATTGAATAAATAAACTAATCAATAAAAGTACAAGTGATATATAAGGATAATAAAAAGCTATAACTAATACTATTATATAAAATAATAACTTACTATAATTAACAAGCTTCATGAAGTTAAATACTCATTAATATCAAAATCTTGAATATAACTATCAGCTGTAACATTTAGTAAATAAGGAGAAACACTAAACTTAGTTGTGTCTGAGTCAATCATAAATACTTTCAACTTAGGATGAGATCCACTTAAATTTAATATTTTCTTTGCTAACGATTTACTTTTAACATAATAAATTACTTGTTTAAGACTAGTATCTAATATGTAATAGTTAATAATTTCAACCAAACGAGCATGACTCTTTTCAGTAAGTTCTAATTCAATTGCAATTAGATCATTGATTAACAAATCTGGTACTTTCTTTTTTTCACCTACTTTTATACCATTAATACGCTTTAATTCATATTCAGTAATAATCTCCGTATCCGTGTATTGCTGACGATAAATAAAATAAATCTCAATTAATAACATATCATGATTAAGTTTAAGTAACGAGAGCTTATCAATCGATTTTTGATTAAATAGCTGTGCTCCAGCAGAAGCTAAAGTTAAATAAATATCTCCTTCAAGTAATATTTGATGTTGAATAATAAGCTTACGGCGAACCAAGCTTCTCACTAACGTATTTATTTGAATTATTTCTAATGAATTTAACTGAAATAAACTAGATAAATGTGACTTAGCAACTACACCGAATTTTGCTATAAATTCAAGAATCAGCAATTCAGGCGAACGTAAAGGCTTACTTAATATAGTCAACATTATAACGTATTATCTAACAATATACTATATCAGGGTTATTATTACGTAGAATAACTTCACCTAAAATATAACTTTTAATATTGTGACTTTCAATAATAGACATAGTTTGTGCTACATCTTTACTCTCGACAACTACCACATAACCAATTCCACAATTAAATGTTTGTAACATTTGTTCATCATCTAAATTAGCATTTTTTTTAATCCACTCAAATAATTTTATTTGCGGTAGTTTATTTAAATTAACTTTAGCAGTTACTTGGCTATTAAACACACGTGGTAAATTACCAGTAATGCCACCACCTGTTATATGGCTCATACCGTATACAGATACTTTGGATATTAATTCCAAAATTGGTTTAACATATAATTGGGTTGGCTTCATGATTGCATCTGCCCATGTTTCATTATCACTATATTTGGAATTTAAATCTAATTTAGTTAATTCAATTATCTTGCGTATTAATGAATAACCATTAGAATGAAATCCACTACTAGCCAAACCAATAATTACATGCCCTGGTTTAATTTGACTACCGTCAATTATATTAT
This sequence comes from Neisseriaceae bacterium, assembly GCA_027371515.1. Classification (GTDB taxonomy): domain Bacteria; phylum Pseudomonadota; class Gammaproteobacteria; order Burkholderiales; family UBA11063; genus Aquella. The sequence continues at coordinate 6,250 of DAHXMX010000026.1, read as the reverse complement.
TTTTCTCAACAACTCCAACTGCAAATCCAGCTAAGTCATATTCTCCATGTGGATACATACTTGGCATTTCAGCAGTTTCACCACCAATTAAACTACATAAAGATTCTTTACAACCTAATGCGATTCCTTTAATTACATCAGTAGCTACATCTACATTTAGACTTCCACAAGCAAAATAATCTAAAAAAAACAATGGTTCAGCACCTTGTACTAATATATCATTTACTGACATAGCCACTAAATCTATTCCAACTGTATCATGACGATTAAGAGTAAATGCCAATTTTAATTTAGTGCCAACTCCATCCGTTCCAGATACCAATACTGGATTATTGTACTTTTTACTAATTTCAAACATCGCACCAAAACCACCGATACCAGCCAAAACTTCAGGACGAACAGTTTTTTTTGCAAAAGGTTTAATTCTATTTACTAACTCATCACCTGCTTCAATATCTACACCAGAATCTTTATATGTAACAGAAGTTTTCATTTTATTGCCTCAAAAATAGTATAATCACGTCTAAGGATTTAATTTAGGAATGGTAATGCAAAATAATATTAATTTCAAACCCATCATTAGTTTATTGATTTTTGTTCTATCAATATTTACATTAATAGTATTTATAGGTAAAGTTCTCATTCCATTTATTACAGCATTAATTTTAACCTATATTCTAAACCCAATAGTAGAAAAAATCACCACAAAATTCAAAATAAGTCGTAGCTTAATCAGCTTAATACTCTCAATTATGGTATTTCTATTATTCATAAGCATACCATTATATATTATCCCAACCCTTTTTATCCAATTTAAAAATGTACTTATAAATATTCCTAATATAATTAATATAATAAACAATAAAATTTTATTTGCGATAAATCATAAATACAATACCAATTTTAACATTGATTTCAACAACATTAAATACATAGTTTTAAATAATTTTAAAGGTATATCTAACAACATTAATATTTTTTCACCAATTGCTAAAAATGGACTTATAGTTCTTGAGGTAATTTTATATATTATTCTTATTCCTTTTATTTTATTTTATTCAATTATTAACTGGCACGTTTTTATCAAATTTGTAGATGATTTAATACCTAAAAGCTATTTAATGGCGGCACATAATATCTTTAAAGATATTGATACCATGTTAGCAGCCTATTTACATGGACAAATTAGTGTTATGATAATTATGGCGCTGTATTACTCAATTGGATTAAAAATTACTGGTCTTGATTCAGGGGTTGTTATTGGTTTATTAACTGGGACTTTAGTATTTATACCATATCTTGGGATATTAACAGGATTACTAATTGCTCTGTCAGTTAGTTTAGCAGGATTCCAAGGTATGACACAGATATTTTATGTATTAGGCGTATTTGGAATTGGACATATTTTAGAAGGTGCGCTTGTTACTCCATTTTTAGTTGGTGGTAAAATTGGTCTTAACCCAATTATGGTTATTCTTGCATTAATGATTTTTAGTAAACTATTTGGATTTGTTGGAGTGTTACTTGCTCTACCTTTATCAACTATAACGGTGGTACTTTTAAAACATGCTAAATCTTATTATATGAAATCTAAGTACTACAGCGAAGAACAATAATGGATACTCAGTTACTTAATTTATTTATAGAGCGCTACACTTTTGAAAACTACATTAAAATACGTAATGAAACAGTTGTAGCTATATTGCAAGATGTAAATGCTCAATTTATTCATTTAACAGCAATTCGTTATCTAGGCAAAACACATTTATTAAATGCATGGATTAATAATGCACATAAACAACATAAGTCAGCAATTTATATTAATATTAATAACCCAACTCACCAAAATCTTCAACAATTAACTGATAAATTTAGCTATATAGCGATTGACAATATAGATAACGCTGATTTTAATACCCAAGAACAATTATTTAATTTATTCAATCGCATTAAATTAAATAACTTACATAATAAACTTCTAACGAGTAGCACAGTTACCTTAGATAAATTATATAATTATCGTCATGATTTAATTACGCGTTTATTATCTGGAATAAATCTTAACATCAAAGCATTAACTGACGATGAATTATTAGAAGCAATCAATTTGTACCTATTATCTGAAGGTATAAAAATTGAATTACATGTACAAAAATATCTAATAAATCACTTACCAAGGAATATTGGAAGAATACTACAACTAATCAATCAGGCTAGCCATAAAGCACTATTAGAAAAAAGAACCATAACTACCCAATTAATTAAAGAATTAATTTAATTACTACATTTTGCACTTGCTACAAAACAAGTGCAATTGTTACTCATAAAAATAATCGTCGAAGTCATCATTAGAGTCATCTTCATTATCAGATTCTGAAAGAATATCTTCAACTTCGGCAAAACTATCTAAAAAACTTTTTAATTTTTCAGCGCGGTTAGGCTGACGAAGCTTACGAATAGCCTTAGCTTCAATTTGACGAATTCGCTCTCTAGTTACATCAAATTGACGCCCTACTTCTTCTAAAGTATGGTCTGTGATAGTATCAATACCAAAGCGCATACACAATACCTTCGCTTCGCGTGGAGATAAGGTATCTAATACTTCACGCACAGTTTTACGCAAACTATAATCTATCCCATGATCAGATGGTATCAAAGTTGATTTATCTTCAATAAAATCACCAAAACTTGTATCATCCTCATCACCAATAGGTGCATCCATCGAGATTGAGTCATATGCCACTTGATAAATCTTACGCACCTTATCTTCTGAAATATCCATGCGAGAAGCTAATTCCTCAGTCAATGGTTCACCAGATTTTTCTTGTAATAAGCGACGATGCTCTTTACTCATACGATTAATAGTCTCAATCATATGAACTGGAATACGAATCGTACGACCTTGATCAGCTATTGCACGAGTAATAGCTTGACGAATCCACCAAGTTGCATATGTTGCAAACTTGTAACCTTTACGATATTGAAACTTATCTATAGCTTTAATTAAACCAATATTACCTTCTTGTATTAAATCAAGAAAATGCAATCCGCGATTAGTATATTTTTTAGCAATTGAAATCACTAAGCGTAAATTAGACTCTACCATTTCAGTACGTGCTTTTTTTTGCTCCCGTTCAGCAAGCTGTAACTGACGATAGATACGCTTAATGTGTTCTACTTTTATTTGTAAATCTTGTTCTACAGCTTTTATTTTACTTTGTTTCTCAATGATATCATATTTGAATTTATTAAAATCATCTCGATATTTTTTATTTGGAACATGATTCTCTACCCAACATGTTTCATTAGTAATAAACTCTTTACGGAATTTATCTTCAGGAATTTTTAAAATATCACACGCAATATGAAATATATCATTTTCTAGGCTTTTAATTTGACGATATCCATTTCGGATAATTTCACAAAACACCTCAATTTGTTTATTCGTAAACCGTATAAGCCCAAGTAATGAATTAATCTCTGCTAAAACTGAAATATAAGCTTGCGAATCAACACCGTTTTTATTAATTATTCTGTCTTGCTTTTTAACAAGTTTATTAAACTCAACGAAAAACTCATGAGTTTTTTCTTTTAATTTCTCAAGTTGTTCTTTAGATGGCTGATCATCATCTTCAATATCAGATGACAGTCGAGCTATACCTCCCAAGTCATCATTTTCATAATTGAAATCGTTATTTTCAGTAGATACATTTTCATCAATAAATTCATCAATGAAGTTCTCAATCTTAACTGTCCCAGTAAGCACATCTTGATACACTAAGGATATTGTTTTAAGTACTTTAGGGCAATCTGCAATTGACGAAATCATTAATTTGACACTATTTTCTAACTTGCGTGCAACTTCTATTTCATCTGTTTTATCAAGTAAATCATAAGTTCCAATTTCACGCATATACATACGAACTGGGTCCGTAGTACGTCCAAATTCATTTGATGAAGTAGTGCTGGCTAATATTTTTTCAGCTTCTTCAACTGTAAAATCATCAGCATCAACTGTTGCAGAAGATGTACCAGAAATTAGTAACTCTTCCTGACTAGGTTCGTATTCAAATACCTTAATGCCAATAGTTTCAATCATCATAATAATTTGATCGATAATTTCTGGATCAATAATATAATCTGGTAAATTATCACTAATTTCAGAATTAGTAACATAGCCACGTTCTTTACCTTGTTTAAGCAGATAACGAAGCTTGGCTTTTTGTTCTTCTAATTTAACTAATTCTTCATCATTTAAGTTTTCAGATTCTAAACTCACTAAACGCATTAAACGCTTAACATCAGTTGCCAACTCTTCTTTAGGTATTTTTTTAATTCTACTAGACCTACGCTGTTTGCCACGCTCTAGTTCATCGCCTACTATATTAAAATCTTGAATATCATCATCTAATCCAACTTTATGATGTGACTGAGTTGCTTTTAAATGCGTTGCTTTTGATTTTTTAATTGTATTATCTTTACTTAATTTATTTGAGTTAGTCATTTGTTTCCTAATTAACGATATATCTTATAAATGCTTTTTAGCTTGCTCTAAATAATAAATCATTGAAATAACAGTCATTATTACCGCAAGTAACATAAAAACATTGCCAATAAAGTTGGTATGGTTATCAAACAATAACAATTCAATTGCTATCATTTGAAGTGCAGTTTTTAATTTACCGATATAAGCAACTGCAACACCCTGCTTTTGACCAATTTGTGCCATCCATTCACGAAGTGCCGAAATTGTAATTTCACGAATAATTATTATTACTGCTGCAAACATAAATGTACGATTAAGGCTAACAAGTACCAGAAGGCTTGCCACCACAATAGCTTTATCCGCAACAGGGTCCAAAAAAGCTCCAAATGAACTTTCTTGATTTAATAATCGTGCAAGGTAACCATCTAAATAATCAGTTATTGCAGCAAAAGCAAAAACGATAGCCGCTATTAAATTTTTATCGTGCATAGGTAACCAGCTATCTGGCACATAAAATACCGCCACAAAAACTGGAACTAATATAATCCTAACCCAAGTAAGAAGTAAAGGCCATGTCATCTTTTGTTGCATTTTTATAACTACTTAAAATATATTTAATGAAAATAATCATATACCTGTTGCGCCAACTTTAAACCGATACCATTGACTTGCTGCAATTCATTAATTGTTGCTTGCGCAATTTCTTTAACACTACCAAATTTAGCAATTAAAGCTTGTTTCTTTTTATTACCAATTAAAGGAATATCATTTAATTTAGATAGTGTCATCTTTTTTAATTGTTTTTTTCTATGTCCAGTGATAGCGAAACGATGCGCTTCATCACGCAAGGTTTGAACCAATCTAAACAATAACTTATTATCATTAAAACTTAATTTCACTACTGAATTAATATACAAAGTATCCAAAATTGGATCTCGTAGCTCACCTTTGTACAAAGCTATAACCCTTATTTTATCATATAAACCGATTTCATTTAAAGTGTTTTTTACTATATTATATTGTAAAACACCACCATCAACTAATATTACATCAGGTAAAGGAGATTTTATATTGCCACTAAACCGGCGATTTAGCACGATTTTGATTGCTAATAAGTCATTACCATTAATTAATTGCTCATTTTTAGAATTCAAATTATATCTGCGATATTGATTATGATCAATAATTCCATCTTCATATACCACCAAGCTTGCAACGGTATCTTCACCTTGATTATGACTTATATCTATACATTCAATCCTTTTTACTACTGGTATTTCCAATAATTGTGCTAAATCAATAGCTGCTTTAACATATTGAAACTTTATATCAATATCACTAATAATATTATCAATATTCTTATATGCCATTTCAATTAAAGAACTTACTTGACTAGGGTATTTATTATCAAATTTAATTTGACTGGCAGCACTAATCGTTTGAATAAAATTATCATTAAAAGTTAAATTAGTATAAACCAATTTAACTTCTGATTTATCTAAATAATAACGCTCTAAAAATGTCTGCGCAATTATTATTAGCTCTTCACCATACAAATCCATAACATAATGTTTATCACCAATATAAATACCATTTCTAAGCATAATTAAATATATAATACATTTATTTTGACAAAGCTCAAAAAGAACAATATCAGCGCTAATTGGTTTTTTATAACTATTAATAACCTGATTTTTACTTAACTGATTAATCATTGCTATTTGATCACGAATTACTGCAGCTTGTTCAAATTTATACTCATCG
>DAHXMX010000269.1 GCA_027371515.1 Neisseriaceae bacterium | reverse complement strand
AAATAGTAAATATGCTAAATATTTTCCTCATCAGAAACAACATATTAATGCACGCCTAAATAGTTTGCAACAAATTATTGATTATATTAATCAGCATGAACCAAATTTAGCAATACAAATTGAAATAAAGAATAGTATTGATAATCCAGAATGGTCTTTTGATTATAATGAAATCGCAAATTGTGTGTATGAATTTATTAAATTAAATAATTTATTTAATCGAGTTAAGATACAAGCATTTGATTGGCGTATTTTAGTATTATTAACAAAATTGGATAAGCGTATTAAAACTGCATATTTAGCAACATGTAATTATGATGTTAATTATTGTTATAAATTATTTGCTAATTCACCAGTAACTCAAGCTTTAGCTACTACTGGTAAATATTATGATCATATTATTGATATGATTAAAGATCTTGGTGGATATTCATATGAACCCGAAGATAATGAATTATCTTATGATGAGTTATTACTGGCACACTCTTTAGGTTTGAAAGTAATAGTTTGGGGATGGCCTGAACATTCTGGTTTTGTTTTTAATACTGAACTTATCCGTCAGTTAATAGACTGGGGGGTTGATGGAATTATTACAGACAATCCAGCAAAATTAAAAAATATTTTGGGTGGTTAATCTCATTTACTCATCTTATTAATAGAGAGGTAGCTGCGGGAAAGATTGAAGCGGTTAAACGTAATGGATTAATCGCATTTAATTTATCGATTTCAACCGCAATTGAATCACGGTTAGATTTGCCGAAGTCTTGTTTTAAAAATGTTAATAAAGTTTCGCCACTTGCTTTATCTAGATGTAATAAAACATTATCTACATAAGACTTCACCTCAATGCTTATAGCACACGTTATATATTGAAAAAGGTATTGTTCAGCTTTAAGTAATGAATCTTTAAGTAAATTCTATGTTATAACCTTGCTTGGTTGTTCAATTTTCAATTTTATAGCCTAACAGCTCTTTTTCTTCAGGCAATAACTTCCATAATTCCAGTAATTCCTCATTAGACCAGTATTTTTCATGAGCGTTTTATACCTCTCAAAAACCATATAGGTATTACTTATTTT
>DAHXMX010000268.1 GCA_027371515.1 Neisseriaceae bacterium | reverse complement strand
AACCTTGTGCCATTTTCATTAAATGCTGTTTAAGACTACCATCACCTACTAATAAAAATCCAATTTTTTGGTTTTTGACAAGTTTAATTGCTTGAATATAATACTCCAAGGCATTAGATTCTCCCATACCACCTGCGTAACCAACTATAAAGTCATATTTTTTTTTAAATTGTTCAATTTGATTAGCAATATCATCAGTTAATAATTGATTATTATTTAGCCAATCACTTACACTAACACCATTCGGAATATAGCTAAATTTATTTAAAGCCATACCATGCTCTTGCATATATGTATAAGCAAGTGGTAAAAGGCTTACCACTTTATCAGCATTACGGTAACCAAAATTTTCAGCTTTTTGCATTAGATAGATAAATGGATGGTATTTTGACATACCACCTAACTCTATTGGTGTGAGTGGCCATAGGTCATGTACTTCATATATCATTTTAACTTTTATTTTTTTGGCTATTTTATTAGTTATTAAATTATCAAATGGATAGGTAGATGACGCAATAATCATATCAGGTTTATTAAATTTAATACCTTTATACAATTTGGAATTGATAATACTTGGTATTAATTTGTAAACTTTAATTAAAAAACTAAATATATTAATAACTCTTTTAATTCCATTATATTGATATGGTGTAGTGCGACACCAAATATATTGAATCCCATCAATATATTCTTCTTGGTAATCTTTATTACTTGACATTACTATATTTTTAGTTCGAATATGTGATACATTACTTGAAATAATAGTTACATTATGTCCAAGCTTTACCCACTCTCTAGCTAGATAATATGGACGATATTCCATTCCATGATAAATAGAGCCTGCATAGTGATTTATGTATAGTATATTCATTTATTAAGTAACCTTTTGTAATACTTATATTTTAAAATCAAATCAAGATTATTTTAGGAATAATAAGCAAAACCCCTATTTTTTATAGATAGGGGTCGTATAGTAAAATAAGTAAGTAGATAAATAATTATTATAAACTATAATACATAGAAAACTCAACCGGATGACTAGTCATACGATATAAATCAATTTCTTTATTTTTTAATTTAATATAGTC
>DAHXMX010000267.1 GCA_027371515.1 Neisseriaceae bacterium | reverse complement strand
CTAAACCAAACCCTAATGCTAAACCAGTCATGGGTCATTAATAATTTATTAACTAAGGAAATTTAAATGCAAGAAAATATAACAACAAAGAAAAAACCTTCATTAAAAAATCTAGTTATTGGGATTACAATAATTGGACTAACGGCACTTGGAATTAATATCTATTACCAATATACACTTAAATATCCAAGTACTGATGATGCATATGTAAATGCCAATTTAATAAATGTAGCACCCAAAGTTGGTGGATTCATTAAAAATATACATGTAACTAAAAATCAATATGTTAAAACTGGTGATGTTTTATTTGAAATAGACCCACTTGACTATAATTTAGAAACCAATCATAGTGAACAAAATGTAATTTACTCAGAACAACAAGCTAAATCTATGAAGCAAAATATTGATATCGCGAAGGTAAATGTTACAAAAGCACAAACTAATTACGATTTTTACAAGAAACTTGCTATTCGTTATACCAATTTATATAAAGAAAAAGCTGGTACTCTACAAGATATGCAACAATATCAAAATCAATTAGCTCAAGCAAAAGAACAGCTAGACAGCGCTAAACTTGGTTATGAGCAAGCAAAAACTCAATATGAAACATACTTATCTCAAATTAAATTAAATAAAATAATGCTTGAAACAGCTAAAACCAATAAAAGCTACACCATAGTTACATCAAGCGTAAATGGTTATGTAACTAACTTAAATCTTGCTGATGGTCAACTAGTTCAACCAGGACAAAATTTATTTGGAATAATTGATGACAGTTCATGGTGGATTGATGCCAACTTTAAAGAAACTCAATTGGCAAGATTAAGGGTTGGGCAAAAAGTAAAAATTACACTAGACATGTACAAAGAACATGAGTTTACTGGTACTATTGAAGGTATTAGTCGTGGAAGTGGTAATACATTCTCGATTATTCCTGCACAAAATGCCACCGGTAACTGGGTAAAAATTACTCAACGTTTCCCTGTAACTATAAAAATAGAAGATGATCCCAAATATCCATTAAGAGTTGGGGCTAGTGCTGAAGTAACTGTTGATACTACATCTTTATTAGGTACTAAATAATGAAA
>DAHXMX010000266.1 GCA_027371515.1 Neisseriaceae bacterium | reverse complement strand
CATTAGTATATCATAACGTGTTAAGTACAACCAATAACTTTTATATTGCATTGCAAACTTATAATAATGCATAATGTTTTTTTTAACTAATTCTAATGTCTCTGGTTTTTTACCAAAAAAATGCTGACGAATATAACTAGGGTCTTTAGCTCTGAATGCTTGATATTCACCATCAACAGTTTCCATCATTAATTCTTTGAGTTTACCAGTTTTATCTTTAGCAAGTAAAACATCCCAACCTTTACCCCATAAACATTTAATAACCTTCCAACCAGCACCGTGAAATAAAGCTTCTAACTCTTGAACAATCTTACCGTTACCATTAACAGGACCATCTAATCTTTGTAAATTACAATTCACTACATAGATTAAATTATCTAAATGCTCACGACTTGCTATATGAATATTACCCAATGTTTCTGGTTCAGAGGTCTCTCCGTCACCGATAAAGCACCAAACCTTACGACCTTCACTATTAATTAACCCACGGTCACCCATATATTTCATAAATCTAGCTTGATATAATGCCATTAATGGACCAAGCCCCATAGATACAGTTGGGAATTGCCAATAATTTGGCATTAACCATGGATGCGGATATGATGACAGTCCGCTTTTACTAGACTCTTGTCTAAAGTTGATTAAATTTTCTTCAGTAAAACGTCCTTCATCAAAGCTACGTGCATACACACCAGTAGAAGAATGACCTTGAAAAAACACCATATCACCATGTCGGTCACCATGTGGAGCTCGCCAAAAATGATTAAATCCTACCTCATATAAGGTTGATGATGAAGCGTATGAAGAAATATGACCACCTAATTCACTACTTTCTTTATTAGCTTTTGCAACCATCACCGCCGCATTCCAGCGAATATAAGCTTGAATACGTTTTTCTATATCTTTATCACCTGGATAACTAGGCTGCTTATCAGGTTGTATCGTATTTATATATTCTGTATTTCTAACACCCAAAACATCATTATCACTACGTTCTTTCAAACGTCTTGCGATTTTTTCAATCAAAATCTGAGCAGTCTTTGGTGAATCATTATCAACAACACTATCTATAGAATCCAACCACTCTAG
>DAHXMX010000265.1 GCA_027371515.1 Neisseriaceae bacterium | reverse complement strand
TAACGTCAGCTCCTGCAGCTAGTAACAATTCTACCACTTTTTTGTGACCATAAGCAGAAGCTACAACCAATGGTGTATCATTAATATCGTTTGTAGCGTTAACATCAGCACCTGCAGCCAATAGCATTTTTACCACTGAATGGTAACCATTATCAGCTGCGATATGCAACGGTGTGTTACCATAAACATCTGTGTTATCATCACAATCAACACCTATGGTAAGGAAATGTTCAACTTCTTGAAAATTACCAGTTGCAACTGCTTCAAGTAAGGCAGCCATTTTGGGTATATGTTACAATTACTTTTTTCAATAATATACTTATCTACCTCCAGCAGTTTGGAGTAATTCCACTATTGACGAATGACTATATTCGCGTGCAATTTGTAATGGTGTTTGATTATCATTGTTTGTAGCATTAACGTCAGCTCCTGCAGCCAATAACATTTCTACTACTGGAAGGTGACCTTTGTTTACTGCGTAGTGTAACGGTGTTTGATTGTCATTGTTTGTAGCGTTAACGTAAGCTCCTGCAGCTAGTAATGTTTCTGTCACTGAAAGGTAACCTTTATATACAGCGTAGTGTAATGGTGTGTTATTATAATAATTTGTAACATTAACGTTAGCTCCTGTAGCTAGTAACGTTTCTACCACTTTTTTGTGACCATAACCAGAAGCTACATATAATGGTGTATCATTAACATCGTTTGTAGCATTAACGTCAGCTCCTGCAGCTAGTAACAATTCTACCACTGAATGGTGACCATTATCAGCTGCTATATATAATAGCGTTAATAGCGTGTTACCATAAACACCTATGATATTATTACAATCAACACCTATGGTGAGGAAATGTTCAACTTCTTGTAAATTACCAGTTGCAACTGCTTCAGTTAAGGCAACCATTTTTGGGGTATATGTTACAATTACTTTTTTCAATAATATACTTATCTACCTTCAGCAGTTTGCAGTAATTTCACTATTGACAAATGATTATATTCGCGTGCAATTTGTAATGGTGTTTCTTTGTTATTGTTTGTGGCATTAATGTCAGCACCTGCAGCTAGTAACGTTTCTACTACTGGAAGGTGACCTTT
>DAHXMX010000264.1 GCA_027371515.1 Neisseriaceae bacterium | reverse complement strand
ATATGTAGGACGTGATGTAGAGTCTATTATCAAAGATTTAGTAGAAGTAGCTATTAAAGAAGCTAGTTATAAAGCGCGTAATGAACATAAAGAAAAAGCAACTCAAATTGCTTATAATAAGATATTGGATATTTTATTACCACCAGCTAGAAAATCTAATGGTGAAGCTGTTATTGATACGACAGAAAGCTCTACTCGTGAAAAATTCAAACAAAAGTTAATATCTGGTGCTTTAGATGAACAAGAGATTACAATAGAACTAGAAGCAGCTAATACAACAGCTGGTTTTGCAGTTAGTAGCCCGATGTTAGAAAATATAGCAGAACAAATGCAAGATTTAATTTCGGCAATGAATTCTAAACGCACTGAAACTCATAAAATGAAAATCAAAGATGCACTGCCATTGCTGATTGAAAATGAAGCTGCTAAATTAGTTGATCATGACAAAATAAAACTAGAGAGCATTAAAAGCGTTGAACAAAATGGCATTGTATTTATTGATGAAATAGATAAGGTTGCTGTGCGACGTGGTAATGATAGTGTGGATGTATCAAGATCTGGAGTGCAAAGAGATTTGTTGCCTTTAGTTGAGGGTACTACAGTTAATACACGTCATGGCATGGTTAAAACTGATCACATTTTATTTATTACCTCAGGCGCTTTTCATGTTTCGAAACCATCAGATTTACTTCCTGAATTACAAGGAAGATTGCCGATTCGTGTTGAATTAAATCATTTAACTAAAGATGATTTTAAGCAAATTTTAATTTCAACTAAGTCATCCTTAATTAAACAGTACCAAGCATTACTTGATACTGAAGATATTCAACTTGAATTTAGCGACGATGCGATTAATAAAATAGCTGAAATTGCATTTTATGTAAATGAAAAAACTGAAAATATCGGAGCTAGACGATTAGCTACTGTTACTGAAAAACTACTTGAAGATATATTGTTTGACCCAGAAACTGCAAAAATGTCAAGTAGTAATCAAAATAATGGAAAATATATTGTTGCTATTGACGCTGAAATGGTAACAAATAAATTAGGATTAATTGCTAAGTCTGAAGATTTACTTTTATAAGTAACCCTTAAGCGAGGCTTT
>DAHXMX010000263.1 GCA_027371515.1 Neisseriaceae bacterium | reverse complement strand
AATCAGCAGTTAGAATAATATTAAATGGATAATGTGGGCGAATAATAATAGTTGGTTTTACATTTAAGTTTTTTTGAGTTACCATCATGCCAGTTTGCCCCATTTGCTGACCTAAACTTCCAGATAAAGTTTGGCCAATCGTAGGATCTGTATTAACAAATCCGATGCCACCAACTTGCACATCAGGATTAGTATTATTTTGACTATACTGCATACTTGCGGTAATAACACCCATAATGAAGCTACTGCCAAATATTTTCCAGTATTTATTATCTACCTGATCATGAAAACCTGAATAACCAGCAATATCACTACCTGGTATCGCAGATAAGCTAATTGTATCACCGTTTGGATAAATAAGTCGATTCCAAGCAACAACCAAACGCTCCTGACCATAAATAACATTCGAATCATATTTACCAATTATTTTTGAACCCTGTGGAATTAACAGATACTTGCGCTTAATACTGTCATAAACATTTTGTCTAACCATCGCAACAACAACACCAGACAAATCCGAATTAATCCCATTAATCGTAATTGCAGGAATAACGCTACCAGCTTTTACTTCATATGGACTTATACTTTGCTTTATTACTTCCTTAGAAGCAACTATATCATTCTCAACTGCAGATTTTTCAGAACTTAATTTTTCAGAACTAACTATATTACTAGCATTTGTTGAATTTGTAGGCATAACCTGCGGTGCTGAATTATTATTATGCATATCTTTGCTATATATTAAAGATTTAGCACGCTTACTTAGATAAACCTCGTCTTGCAGTTTTTTTGCCTGTGAATTATTACTAATTACCTCCTCTGTTTTAGGTACAATAGCTGGCACTATTGGTGGTATAACGCTCTCTACTTTAGTTACTATTTGTTGTTGATTTTGACGTACTTGCTCTAAAATATTATCAGCTTGTTTATTCTTATAATCTTGTTGAGTAATAATGTTTTCATTAATATTGGCATTATCATTATTAATATTGTTATTATTATCATCAAGAACTCCAATAGCAATCGCAGCTCCTAAAACTACTACAATCATAACTAAAAATAAAATAACTTTAGTTTTAGAAATACCATTTAATTGAGGTGGATTAG
>DAHXMX010000262.1 GCA_027371515.1 Neisseriaceae bacterium | reverse complement strand
ATAAGATTTGTCCAACAATTGAGGAATTCTTTTCTTCAATACTTTTTAAAACCTCTACTACTTGACGATCTATCAAGAAACAATCAAATCCACCTAATGGCATATTCTTAAGGGCTATTTTACGCATTATTTTATAAAATGTATTTGAAATCGTCTTTTGTATAAAACCCTCTTCTCTATCTGCTCTAACAGCTAAACAAACTTTAGCTCCAGCCTTCCATTTGTCCATTAATTGTAAAATGATTTCTGGTGGATCTTGTAAATCAGCAGCTATTACAGTAGCACAATCACCTGTAACATAACTAAGACCAGCTAGTTGCGCTGTGATAGATCCAAAATTACGCGATAATCGAATTAATTTTACCTTATCGTCTAGAGATCTAATCTTTTGCATTTCTAACCAAGAGTTATCCTCGGAACCATCATCAACAAGAATTAATTCATAGTCACTAACCTTATCAAATACAGCTTCCTTTAGTTGTGCATAAGTGACTGGTAAATTTTTTTCGTTATAATAAACAGGTATAACTACTGATAGTTTGTTCATTTTACTCCAAAATCATCTATATTTATAAACATTATATACCAAATAAAATCTTTCTATTACTAATCAAATATTTCCACTTTAGTGAAATTTTAATATATAGTAGCTGTTGCCATTTAAATTAATTTATAACTTCTAAATTCTTACTGTATCATTCAAACTTACATTCTTAATAAACTACTAATTATTTATACGATAATATTTAGCAAACTCAGTTTGTTCCGCTGTAACTTATCATCGAAAAACCGCTATTTTAACCAACTAGTGGTTCAATATTGTTACATTTCAAAAATAAATGGTGGAGGTGGCGGGAATTGAACCCGAATAATACAGTATCAGGATTTAGCCCAAACTCGCCACAAAGCTAGTATTTTCAATGGGTTAACCTAGTTATCTGGCTTGCCTGTTCGAGCGTATAAATGCGCCAAAATGCGGTGTTTTTCCTACGAATTGTCCCAAATTTGTCCCAAATTTTTTAGCGAATTTAGCTGTATTTTCCATGAATTGTAGTAACAAGCATTTGAACAAACGAAGTGCCCCAAAACCTTGATTATTATTCTCTGTTTTTA
>DAHXMX010000261.1 GCA_027371515.1 Neisseriaceae bacterium | reverse complement strand
GAAATCGTGATCGAACTTGACGGTAAAAGCGATTATATAATAAATATTGATATTTCATCTGATCGAAAATTTTTATCATCACTATTAAACGCAAATTTGATAAAAATATACGAACGTTCAGATGTTTTTAATCTAAGCACAAAAAGAAATGATCATTGCTCGGATTGTTTAAAATGTTTGCTATATTCATGTGATAAAGATGGGATATATTGTAAAGCGGATATGAGAAATGTTGATTACAATAGTGAATACGCGCGTTCATGTGAAGAATATTTGCCATTTTGCTCAACAAAAAGAAATACATATCACGAAGTAAAATCTATCATCATTTGAATCTGACTTTAAAACCCCATGAATAAAGCAGTGAATAGCATTACTAGAAACCGCTTGCGGATTGTACGTAATAGAACTTTGATTTGCCCCTTGCGCTGGATAGCCTAAATAGGTTTGACCAGAACTGCCTTGACCAGACAACGTACCACCAGTGATACTTCCTGTCTGTGACGTTTGCGAATATTCAACATAATCCCCTTGAGCGTTTTGTGTCACTGTTTGAAGCGTATAGGCTTGACCAGTATTCTGAGGACTCGCAGGTGTTACATTCAATGTCATACTCGCTTGCGGTTGTGCTTGAACATTGATGGTATAGTCCTGTTGTACAAAACGATCAATACCGTCTACGTACCAAAGTTGAAAAGGGTAGCTTCCAGCAGGATAATTAGTTGGAATGTTTATATCAACTGTTCCTGTGTTTCCTCCCACATATAATCCACTTTGAGAAGTTGTATTTGTACTTGCAAGTGGTGTGAACGAAAAAGTAGGTACATAATCGTTATATCCTAAATTTTGTATTAAATTTTGCCATCCACCTTGACCATTACCGATATACGCTAAAATGGCTCCATCTGCATGAAACCAAGGGGATTGTAATTGACTAACTGTACTTGCATTGACCATGTAATTAATCGCTACTGGATCACCAGCAGTAACAGTTAATGTTCCACCACCACTAAGAGACTGACCAGTACTTAAATCTGAAATACTTGTACCAGCTAAAGATGGTTGTGCAATAGCGTTCATGGTAATTGGTGGATTAGTCGGATAAAAATTAGCT
>DAHXMX010000260.1 GCA_027371515.1 Neisseriaceae bacterium | reverse complement strand
TTAATATTATTAAAGATGTTGTTGATATTGTCAAAATTGTTGTTGATATTGTTAAAATTGTTGTTGATATTGTTAAAAATGTTGTTAATATTATTAAAATTGTTGTTGCATTCTAATAATTTTTAACAAAATGTTAGTATATTATATAATGATTAAAGAAAAAATCACAGAAAATAAAAAAGAATATTATAAAAATTATAGATTGAAAAACAGAGATAAATTAAATGCATATCAAAGACAAAAATATTATGAAAGGAAAAATAAAACAAAAGAAAAAAATGAAGATATAAAAAAAGATATTGAAAAACTAAAAGAAAAATTACGCTTGTTGTATGTAGATCATGAGGACTTAAATATTAATATTTTAATTATTGTCACTCGATGAATATGACAATTTTGCAGGAGTAATAATAGGTTCATTTAATCCCTCTTCATCATATATTATTTTTAATAAATCATCTTTTTTAAAATTTCTTCCATGATCTTTAATAAAGTTATTGATTTTTGATTTATCCTTAACTATTGTACCAGAAACAAAAGAATTTATGGAAGAGATTCACAAAATGGGACGTTCTGAAGTTTTACACGAAGCAGAGAAGAAACTGCATGACATGGAAGACGATTTAAATAAATTAAATGATGATTATAATGATTTACAAAACTCAAAAGATTACATGGCTAAACAAATAGAGGAAAAAGAGAACGAATATGCTGACTTAGAAAATTTAACAAAAAGACAAAAAGATGAATTCGATAATTTATTATTAAATTATAGTGAAGCAAGTGAAAAATTAGAAGAAATTAAAAAAGAGTTGGAAGATACACATAAGTGGGTTATTTTGGCGTAATTTCATTTTCGATTTTAAAAATTTTGAATTCTATATATATAACAGAAGTAATTTTATAATCCCAATGGCCCTCAATAACATCGATCAATTATTTAATAATATCCCTGACGAGTATAAATTTGATATAATAGGATCATATAAAGAATATAAAAAAACAGGTTCATTAACTGCTTATAATGATTTTATGAATAAATATAATTTTTATGTTAATAATATGCCAAGCAAATCGGAGGTTATTTATAGTGATGATGATGATGAAAAATTAGAATTTTATGAAGAAA
>DAHXMX010000025.1 GCA_027371515.1 Neisseriaceae bacterium | reverse complement strand
TCAGTTTTTCTGAGTAAATCTAGTTTTTTAACAATTAGATTGCCAGTACCATCATCAGACACTACAAAGTATCTTTGTAACTTATCATCATCATGAATCAGGTATTTGAAGTTTTTATACTCATTTTGCATAGTTTTGTAAATATCGAGGTAATACTGCTCTTGCGCCAATGATTTTTCTGCTGATGATAGTGTATTTTGATTCCAGGTATTATTGTAGCTAAATAATCCTGTAGCACCACCAGTTACCCGACATAATTGATTACCGCTATATACTCCAATATCAAAGTTACCGCCATTGGTATAAAAGCTAATATTGGATGGAATCATAAAGCCATAAGTACACCCAATACCTGCATTGTAATTTACAAAGCCATTTATCCATGCATCGTATTGTGGTAGTGAATATCCGCCATCAGCTCTAGCATCACCCCACATTGCCTTTGATAAAGCATAGCAAGTTTTACCAAAGCGTTGGAAACTTACCGAATAAACTGCTACTTTTGCGATTGAACCTGCCATAATTATTTACCCATTAAATCCTGTACCAATCTCACCATTCATGAGACCTTGATTTTGCATAAAGGTGACATTTGCAATATCCTGTAGCGTAGCTGCCCTATTATCACCACCAACTCCTTCAATTCTTACCCGATCAGTACCTGTGAATACAATACCGAATTGATTTTGTTGCCCTCTAATTACTGCTCCGTTATTTTGTCCACCACTGGAGTAAAACCAAAATTGTCCGCCCGCACCAGCTACTTGAAACGGTAAACTATTTCCTGCTGCATTTACTACAGTTGCACCGTTAAGGTTACTAGCTCCATTTGCGGTAAAGGTGCTAGACACAGTCAATGTTTGAGAAATCTGGGCAGCACCTGTCACAACAATACTAACAGGAGTTTTACCATCTTTATTCTGAAATACAACGGTCGTATTGCCATTATTCTGCATATTATTGAAACTAAACCATGTACCAGTAGTTGCACCTGTAACATTCAAGTTAGCAGCATTACCATCGGGCTTTTGTATATTTACATTACCTTGTCCATCATCTTGGATATCTGGATTATTTAAAAAGCTCATGTTAACTCCTTGCCATTATAAAAACACCCAGCACTTATTCGTATTAATTGGGCTTAGTTCCATGCTGCTACCTGGCGTTATTAAATATTGGGTTTTGCCAAATATCGTATAACCACTACTTGGTAACAAGTAAATCGTAGCATTGGAGCTATTGATGATTGAATATACTCCGCTTGTAGCATTAGGTAGTGTTACTGTAGCAGCTTGTGCAATTGCTAAAATCAATGTCTGCTGGTTATTTATGCCAATTTGTAGCGATGTAGCACTTGCATTATTCACAATTAGCTTATTACTTTTATTAATCTCTGGAATGATTAGCTGTAAATCATTAGCTCGTGATATTGTGGTAATGCCAGAGCCATTATCATTTGACGAATACAAAACTATATCTTGAGCAGTTGGAGTATCCACCACCAGTACAGAGCCACTAACAACAGTGGTGTATTGTGAAATCGTACTAATACTAATTCTAGCAACGATATATTGCCCATTATTGACTGTCAGATTGGCTACTGCTGGAGCATAAAAATAGCCAGGTATTTCCAGTCCGCCAGATTGTTGATTGGCAACTCGATAATATCCTTCAGTAACATTTGCGGTATTACCGCTAATGCTAACAATACCACCACTTAAAATCACAGGCAATATTCCGTTAGTCAGAGCCAATACCTGAGCGGCTACACCATCACTAAATGCTGACATAGTATCAGCGGTTACAAGTTCGCCATTCTCCCAAGTTAAATAATAGTTCTGATTAAAAGCCATTTAGCGCTCTCCTAACTGGTGGGTCACCAGCTCACTAACATAGGTAACTTGCTTGGTAATACTGCCATACGTAATGGTCAATGTACAATCGCCATTTTTATTAGGTATAAGGACATCACCAATTACCTTAAGGTTATTATTATTTTTGGTAATTTGGCAAGCCAAAGTAATATCAGCAGTAACATTATCAACAAATACGCCAGTCACAGTTAACTTGGTTGGAGCATTAATTACTGTATCATCTGGTGGTGCAATTAACATATCCTTAATGTAATTGGGTTGTATAGGGTTTATTAGCCCTACAACCGCATAAAAAGCACTCTGGCTATATTTCAAGCAATAAGAATAAATAATGCGCTGGTCGCCCTTATATGTCATTCCTATATCATAGTTTAGATTAAATTCTTCTGGAGTTTTATCATAGTCGATGGTGTAGCCAAAGTAAGCTCTGGTTATTTTGCTGATAAAGTTTTCTAATTCAATTCTGAATAAATCATTTAGCTTATGTTCAATGTCAAACACATTGATAACTAAATTAGTATTGATTTTACTATCAGACAAGTAAGTACTAACGCCCAGTATAGATTTGTCTGTGCCTAAAATCCATGCTTTATCAAAGTTGACCTTGTCCTCTTGAATGAATACATAAATTGCCAAGTTAGTACGGTAATAAATGTAGCTAGTGATCGCTCCAGCTATATCAAACGGATTCATGGATGCCAGTATTTGCAGATTCCGCAACAACTGTAAAACCTTATTAATCTGTCCTTGTTCCGTATTGATATATACCTCACTAAAGAGCATATTTATCCAGTCAGTATAATCGGCTGTTTCTTCTGGATAAATCTGGTCAGCTTCAATCTGTAAGTTTATGTACAAGTTAGCAAAAGTATCCGCAACTGCTTGATTATCCAAGTAGGTAAAACTCTCTACATCTGCCACTTGGGTATAAACACCATCTGGCTCTTCACGCTTAATACAAGCATAGATATCGTCTTTATTTGGCAATATGGATTCGCCAATAATCACAAAGCTAGTAGTTGCGATGTATTCCTGCGGAGATTGTTGTTCATCTTCTGGAGATAAACTATAAAATGCCTGAATCCCAACATCACCAGCCTTATTAGCAAAAAACTGATTGTTATCTGTTTGAGTTATATTTTCATTACCGAAGTTAACGGCAAAACTGCAATCTGCAGTAACATCAGTTAAACTATAGTCATCGGCAAAAAACCCAGCCCGCAAAGTAATTGTACTCTTGCTATAGACTGGAGTTTTATCAATAAATATCTGTAACTTTGCCATTAGCTACTCTCCAAAGTATATACATTGATTGCTGCATACTCAATGTCATAGACTAAAAACAAATTGTTATCTTGCTGTATTGTGGTATCAATTGGAATATTGCCCTGTGTACCCTTATAATCAACTTTGCGGTCAATTAAAATTTGGGCATAAATTCCGCCAGTAACACTTAAGCCTGTATCTATTGACTGGACTACATCGCTAAGTAACACAAATCTTGCACTACCAATTAAAGTGCCATATAATGGGCTAGAGATAAATGCTCGCCTGACTTCACGCCGAATTAAATCAGCCACTGTCATATTGTTAAAATCAGGTAATATGGTAGTTAGAGTTAGATTTTGAATTAAAATTACTCCAACGTTGATAGTATTAGCATCAGCATACACTTGGGTATCAGTAGTTGATACCAGTGCATTATCATTAATTGGACGTTGTGTCTCAATATAATTTTGTGCAGTTTGCATATCGGGTTTAGTGGTAGTGCGATTGTAAATGATATCAGGTTTAGATAAAATTACATCTGGGTCATTTGTGCCTGATAGTACAAATACCGATAAAATACCAGTTTGCAAAATATTAGCAACAATGTAGGCAGCAGTAATATTGGGTTGTGAAGTTGCCCATGTGATGTAATCCTGTCTAGTTCCACCAAGTTTAGGATTTTGAATAGCTTGTAAAATTCTATATCTAACGTTTGGATCGCTTTCACTACCTGCACCATCATTCATACTTAACACAATCAATTTATCAATATTGCCAACTGGGTTAGTTAGTTTTAATTCTGTACCATTAGCCAATTGTTGACCTGAACCAGTATTAGCACTTTGAATAGGGATTTGCCCCAATGTTCCTGCTTTAACCGTTGTGGTTTGCTGAATAAAATATTGATTATTAGAAATACTTAATTGAGTATTAGCTTGTAATGTTACATCTTGGGCTTGTACAGTTGGCAAACTGCAATAACCAGTTGCGGGTACTCCTGCACTACGAGGTTGCAAATTATATGAAGCTAAGAATTTATCTAACGCATTACCGCTGGCGTACTGCGGAAATATGTTTTGCCTGAAGGTATAAATGTCTTGGTCGATACCACTAGCAATAGCACCAATACTGTTAGCCTTAACCCACCAGTCAGTTGCTGCTGCATCTGGCACGGCAATAGGGTTAAGTGCTTTCACAAAATTGACATATTGTTGGTAATATTGCTGTTGTGTTTTCATCAAATAATCTCAAACTATATAACCGCATTAAGTACAAAATGAATCTGCTCACCACTGGTATCGGTGCAATTAACCTCAATTGAGATATTGCCTAATACTAAGCGTGGTATTCTTATCTCTTGAATAGTAATTTTTCTTTGTTCTACCATTGGTTTTAATGCATTAGCTACAATTTGTGCCAATTGGGTTTTATTTACCGTGCCACGTTTGTTACTCAAGCTATACAACAAACTACCAAGCGTTGGGTCTTTGGCATACATGTACTTTTTCTGCGGTATGGTTAACCTTAAATAAATCTCAGTTACTACTTGATTTTGATTTTCAATTTGTCCATTCAAATTAACATAATCCTGAGTATCAGGGTCAAGGTAAATACTGGTGTTGTAATACATGCTAATAATCCACGACTGCATCAATATCAAATTCACGAGAAAGTGACGTACTAATTGGTTTGGCACTATCATTAAGCAAATATTCCTCATTACTAATTGAGGTTTTGTCTTTATCTATATTTGGATCTGGTGTAATTGGATTGGCAATCCCAGATACACTAGTGCCAGTTTGCACTCCAGTATGAGTATGGGTGTTAAGGTAACTATCAATTGCATTAAGTCTAGTTAAAATATCAGTCAAATATTTACCTAACCATTCGCCACTAGGTAGAGTTGCACTATAATCTGCATCATCAATCTTGTAAGCCCGAATAGCATCATTTTGTTGCACCAGTATCCAGTTATCGCTAAATAATCCACCTTCACCAGGCTTTGGTGTATAGGGTAAATTATCAAACCCTACCAATACACCGAGAACCAATGGATTGCTGCCAGTATCTCCAGTATTGAGTAATACTGCATTAATACCATCTTTAGGTACACTAAAATAGCCATATGGAAATACACAAGCAACATTCTGGCGGTTATTACCAATAACTGTGACGTTATTTACATCGGTGGTAACGCTAGGGTTGCCATCATTATTAAACTTGGCATTTTTAATAAACCCAGCCAAGATTAATGATCTGGTTTTTACCCAGTTAATTGCTTTTCTGAAGTCGCTCATAATTTCTACTCATTTGTTCCATCCCACAGTGTTGTAAAACTGTAGGGTTTACATAATCCAAGACTTAACCTTGTACCATTGTTGATGTCATAGTTTAATGCCATCTGGTAACAATAGAGTTTGTTAGTTTCTAATCCCAGATTGCCGTTATCATCAACATTGACTGTATAGCCTAACGGTATATCGGTTAACTCACCATTAGCTGCATTGTAGCAAGATAGGCGTGGCAAATCTATTTCTAGCTGTGTTTCTAGGAAAGCATCCTGCGCCAATAAGCGATTAGCATATAATCCGACAATTGGTTTGTTACTTTTAACTCCTGACACATCAGTGGCTACAATATTGCTGTTACTGCCTTGCGTAATATCAAATAACCGAAGTAGGGTTGGGTCTTTAACAATGTTGTCACTTAAATCGATAATGTCATGCTTACTGATAGTAAAGATGCCTGAGTTTAATAACGCCTGCCCACGTGTAAATATTTTACCCGACAAGTTGGATACGTAATTAATCGTATCCTTCTCATTTTTGCCTACCAAATTAAACCCAACTGGTATCAGGGAAGCAAAGGCACGATTACAAACGATGCCTGCATTTTTAGCAATGTTATAGCGTTCATACTTGATGCTGTTATTATCAACCGTATCGTTAAATTTGCCAATATCAAACTGATAAAAACTACCAACAGCAGTCTCAGCAACTGATGGTATGGCTATTTTAATTGTGCCATCTAAATCCTGATAGATTAAACGCTGATAAGCATATACAGTACGCAATAAACTATCAAAGCGATTGTCATTAGTTGAAGCAAAGAAATAAACCGCAGTTTTACTATTTAAACCATCTTGCCCAGTTGGGATTAAAAAGGCTAATTGTTGCCCATCATAATTATCATAACTACTGATTATTTGATGATTAAGTGCATAGCTCATAAGCGATTGGTTTTGAAATGCCACCAGAATTTTGCCAAGCTCCACTTGATTAGCCACAAAATCTGTAATTGGAAACTCGCCACCACCGAGCATTAAGGTATCATCAATATCATTAGCCACCAATTGGTAAGATAATTGCCCAAGTAGTGATAAACAATTAAGCGTCAGGTTTAAGCCAATTTGGGTATCCTGACCAATATTTACCGTAGCAATATAACCCACAAACACTGTTTTGTAATTATTATTAAAAACCTCCTCAATTTTTACTAAATTACCTTCGGCAATTGCCGAGTTAAATAGCTTGGTTTTATTGTTGCTGGCACTATAAGTTAAATCAATCACAGCACTATTGGCTAATGGCATAAATAGATTATTCATGATTAGTATTCGCTCTATGCCGTAATTACTGAGCAGTCCAGTAATATCGTTAGTGTCATTACTGATAATGTTATTCTGATTAGTAATAATGTCAAAGATTGAAACCATATAGCTAACGTTATTCATGATTATGCTCTCGGTAATAGTAAAACAGTATCAACTACTATCTTGTTGACTGAAGCAAATTTGCCAGGATTTGCAGCAATAATATTTTGTATAACACTGACATCATCAAAGTCGAGATTATTGTTAAAACATAATTCTCGGATCGACATGGTGTATGGGACTGGATAGCTAATATACTGGCTGCTATTATTGATGG
Source organism: Neisseriaceae bacterium (assembly GCA_027371515.1). Lineage (GTDB taxonomy): Bacteria > Pseudomonadota > Gammaproteobacteria > Burkholderiales > UBA11063 > Aquella. The sequence continues at coordinate 4,018 of DAHXMX010000025.1, read as the reverse complement.
ACAAATTTTTAGACAAATCCAGCAAATTGACATAGCTATTTTTGAGTGAGGTTATCAGGTTATTAGCTTGGATATTTAATCCATAGCCATTGATTTGATTGATTTCATTTTGCACGTTAACATTGTAAATCTGTAGTAATGCATTTATGCTGGTATCATCCGAACCAGTGGCATATGGAGTTAGTACCCCAAATTTTGAATAGTCCACCGTTTGGTTTTCAAAATAATAATTAGTGTAGCTTTGTGGCTTAAAATTATTGTATAAAATGGTAGCGGTATTGCGTAATAATGGCACAGTATAATTCTTAATTTGCGGCACAGTTTGATTGGCAAAATTCACTGCATTACTTGGGGTGGTACTGTTAAAGTATGTGCTTATCATGTTACCGTAGGCTTCAATTTGTGCAATAATAGCTAATATGTCATTGATGCTGCCAATAATTAGGTTAAACATCTGATTAACTTTATTGATAGTAGATTGGGATTTTTGTGTAATTGCAGTTACTTCTTGTGCCACAAAGGTAAATTCAAATAATATACCTTTCCAACGTTGTGAGCTATGAATCACCCGAAACTCATGCAAGAATACATTTTCTATTTTACCCCGCACTGGATGTTGCAATACATTGCGGTATTCTTTGGGGATATTTTCAAAAGTCACATCGCCTTGTCGAGCTAAAAAGTAGTTATACAGATTGCTATATGCGGTGTAATAGCTATCACCAACAATTAAACCTATACCATTGAACCGTTCAACCTCAAAACCCAAGTCCTCAATAATATTGGAGTTAGTATTAACCAGTGGATGTACCACCAATTTACGCCGAACATTGTCTCGTATTTCCTGTAAATATTCTTTTGTGCTAACTGGTAGGTTGCTATTTAGTGGGAATGAATTAGTATCAGTGCCAATAATGGCAGTTGCGGTGTTGATAATATCCAAAGTGTTAGTAATACTACCTGAGCCAAATGGTTTAGCAATATAAAAATTAACGCCGTTATATTGGGCATTTTGTAAATCCCAACCGTTAAATAATTGCAGACCTTGTTCGGTTAGACCTAGCAAATTATACAAAGAGGCATTAGTTGCCATAACTACTACCTCCTGCAATATTCTTTTGTTGTAAGGCTTGGGTATTCTTATTTAGGGCTTTAATCTGCTGCTCTAGGTTTTTATTTAACCGCTCCAAGTTTTGATAATCTGCCATATTGCCTGATTTTTTATCCACCTCCATTTGTTGCAGATTAGATAAGTATTCCTTTGCTAATACATGGGTTAAACCCTCACTAACATATTGTTTACCTTTATCTACAATGCCAGCACCCCAGTTAGTCACCTTATCAACGACAGAGGATTTTAACGAATTGTGCAGATTGATTTCGCCATACAGGTCTTGGTCAGGATTTTTAACACCCAAACTCTTATAGTTTTTTTGTTGTACGGTTTCAGGATTACTCAGTTTGTTAAATATATCGGTGTATGGTGTAGACGTTCCTTGATTAGCACCATTAGCACTGATTGTGCCATTACCTAAGCCTAAACTTTGGGATACCATGTTTACCAATAAATTACCAGCATTAGGTGTTAGCCGATTATTCTCGGCACGTGATTGCAGTCGATTAAATTTAGCAATTGCATTTGGATCGGCTTGCATTACTCCTTCAACATCAATGCCCGCAACTTTGCCTAAGGTACGTAACCTAAATTGATTAATATATGAGCTTTGGAAATAACCATTTTGTGCTCCTGCATAAGTAGTGCCATATAAATTTTGATTGAATGCTTTATTTATCGCATCAGGTGCAGATAAGCCACCTTTTTGCATAAGTTGCACTGCTACTGCCAATTGAGACACAATATCACCACCAGTTTTTTGTGCGTGAGAGTCAACGTTTAACAATGTGGCACTCATATCTTTAACGGATGCATTAATCTGGGTAATTAAGCTACCAATTTGTGCAGGATTAGCATTATAGCGATCAGATATTTTGGCAACTCCTGCAAGGTCAGACTGTGATAAATTACCGCCAAACTGGTTCATATTACCCATTTGTAGGTACTGTGGCAATAAAAACATATTCTCACTGGGTTTATTAAAAGTATTGCCATACATGGATGCTAACTGGTGCGATAGGCTATTACCCCGCATCAGATTAGTATAATTTTGGCTTACCTCATATTGAAGCTGGTCTTGGGCATTATCTTGCCCACCAAAGTAGCTATAACCTAAATTACCGATTTGTGAACCAGCAGTTGCACCAATTCCCACCCCAATTGCTGTACCAACACCAGGTATAATTGAACCAATAGCACCACCCAATAATGCACCAATACCACTAGCAATACTTCTATCTTGCTCAAATTGTAATCCACGTCTTTGGCTGGCATAAGCCAGTGGATTCATTAAATTATTGCCGTAATCCAGCGCATTGGTTGCAGCATAACTTCTAAACGCCTCAGTAGCATAATAAAGTGGTAAACCACCAGCAACTGTTTTGGCAATGGTAGCTATAGTATTGCTGTTATTACCACCATTGTTTTTATTGCTGGAGTTACTATCTTTGACATTATCATTGGTATTTTTAAGTTGCTTGTTAAATTCAAGTAGGGATTTGTTGATTTCTTTAAATTGTTTGACTATAGAAGTATTATCGTTAGTTGCATCCTTGAGTACCTTATTAAAATCCTTAACACTTTTAGGGCCTGTTGAAAACAGGCCTTAATAAAACTTAATCAAAAGCTTTGAAAAAGTATAATATTTGCAATGTATTTGATATAAAATAACCGTTGTGAATGTTAAATTTCTGGAGGTTTTTATGTACCAAGTAAGTTTTGTGTGTTTAGATGACTTAGTTCCAGCTGATCATGAATATCGTAAATTTGCAAACGTATGGTCGTTTAAGAATGCAGAAAAGTTATTAGGTAAGATAAAAACAGAGAATAATAATCAAGGTTTTGGGGCACTTCGTTTGTTCAAATGCTTGTTACTACAATTCATGGAAAACTTAAGTGATAGAGATTTAGCGAAGTATTTATCTGATAGTAATGCTGGCAAATGGTTTTGTGGATTTGATTTAACTGAAATTACACCCGACTTTACGGTATTTACAAAATTTAGGTCTAGGGTTGGCACAAGTTTACTTTCTGAAATATTTGCTGATTTAAAGCAACAATTACAGAACCAAGGTTTAATGAGTGAAGTATTTACATTTGTAGATAGTGCGCACTTAATAGCTAAAGCCAAACTTTGGGAAGAGAGAGATAAAGCACTAGCATTAAAATATGAAAAACTAAATAATGAAACATTACCCAAAGTTGCACATGATAAACAAGCAAGAATTGGAGCTAAGGGGAAAAATAAATACTGGTATGGCTATAAGCAACATACATCCGTAGATATGCAAAGTGGATTAATTAATAAGATAGCAATAACTCCAGCTAATGTAACTGATGCTAAAGGCTATAAACATGTTGCACCTAAGACTGGTGCTACCTATGCTGATAAAGGCTATTGCATTCAACCTTGTCAAATTGAAGCTAAACGTAGAGGATTACATTTGGCTGCAATTCAAATTAGGAACATGAAAACAAAAAATAAGGATCTTGACTCTTGGTATTCAAAGCTCAGAGCTCCATACGAAAGAGTATTCTCACAAAGAGAACAGCGAGTTAGATATGTTGGAATAGCTAAAAATCAATTTGCCTGCTTTATGTTTGCAATTGGTTTCAACTTAAAAAGAATTGTGACGTTAAACATGCCTGATGTGCATATCACCTAGGATAACTTTGTCCGAAATATGCCAAATTTCGGATTTCAACAGTAAAAATGGCAAAATTAAGTGAAATTTAAGATTAAATTAGGCTAGCTTTATAAAAAAATTTGCAGCTGGCTTGGTTTTTTTACAACACGTTGGCAAAAATTTTAGAATTCAACAGCCCCAGATACGGCTTTTGCGGAGTAGATTGCTGATTTTTAGCCGATGTGCGTGGCTTTTTATGCTGAATATTATTATTTTT
>DAHXMX010000259.1 GCA_027371515.1 Neisseriaceae bacterium | reverse complement strand
AAAATATTCGTCGTGATTATGAATTTATTGATGGTTTAGATACTGTTATTGACGGTACCAAATTATTAGCATTGCCAGCTTTAATTGATCCACATGTACATTTTAGAGTCCCAGGAATGGAATATAAAGAAGATTGGATTCATGGTTCTCGTGCTGCTTTTAAAGGTGGTTACACTACTGTTTTTGATATGCCAAATACTAAACCGGCAACAACTACACGTGAGCGTTTATTAGCTAAATTTGAATTAATTGATAGCCAGATTAAAGAGTCAAAATTACCACTTCGTTATTATTTATTTTTTGGTGCAGATAAAAATAACTTTCATCAAATTCATCAAGTATATAAAGATATTATAGGCATTAAAGTATTTATGGGTTCATCAACTGGTGATTTGTTAATGGATGACGAAAGTAGTTTACATGCTATATATGCTATTGCTAGTCGTTTTGATTTAACGATTGCTTTGCACGCAGAAGATGAAGTGATTATTCAAAACAATACCAAAAAATATGCTCATGAGACTAATTTTAAGTTTCATTCGGTGATACGTTCAATTGATGCTGCGGTAGCTGCTGTTCGCCAAGTAATTGAATTAAGTCGTTTATATAATGTACGATCATATATATTGCATTTAAGTACACGTGAAGAGCTTGAATTAATTCGTGCTGCAAAACTTGACGGTGTAGCTGTATATGCTGAAACTTGTCCACATTATTTATTTTTAGATAATTCAATGTATGATAAGTTAAACGGATATGTTAAAATGAATCCGCCACTTCGTGATAGGGCTGAACAGGATTATTTGTGGCAAGCTATTAGAGATGGGATTATTGACACCTTAGGTTCAGATCATGCACCACATACTGATAGTGAAAAAAATCAGCCGTTATGTAAATGTCCATCAGGAATACCTGGTATTGAAACATCACTACCGTTATTGTTGACAGCTTATAAAGATGGTAAAGTTAGTTTAGATAATATTATCCGATTAACACATACTAATCCTAAACGACTGTTTAAAATACCGAATAATGATGATATTGTATTTGCTAATATTGTGGATTATAAATTATTAACTAATCAGCAATTATGTACTAAAGTAAAATGGTCACCATATGTTGGTATGAATT
>DAHXMX010000258.1 GCA_027371515.1 Neisseriaceae bacterium | reverse complement strand
AATTTTTTGATCATGTTATGATTCAAAAAATTAATCAAACCAATGTAACGTCATGGAATGAAGCTAATTTAGTGCTTGCTAATGAGCTTAAAAAAGATAAAAATGTTTTGTTTACTTGTGTTGAGTCGAATGGTAGTAGTGAAAAAATAAAATTAGATTTAGCGCTTCTTTATTCGCATTATAATCAACATCTGAGCTTAGAGGATATAGGGTTATCACCAGTTTTATTGCAGCCAGTAATTTCATATATTAAGCCAGACTCTAGCGCTATGAAGAATGGTTTGAAAGTTGGTGATAGAATTTTGAGTATGAATCATATTAAATATAGTAATTGGTATTTATTTGCAGAAAGTATCCATAATTCAGTTGATAAACCAGTATTGTTACAAATTGAGCGTGAGAGTAAAATTATGGAATTAATTATAACTCCTGATACTATTAGTAATTATGGGCAAATTATGGCAAGTCTTGGTGTAATGCCAACTATTGATGATGGTATTATGAAAAAATCATTGTATATAAAGCGATATGATTGGATATCTGGATTAGGTTATGCTTATAATACTACACTTCATATTATGAAATTAAATTATGATGGGATTATTAATTTAATTAATGGTAAGATGTCATTAAAAGAATTAAGTGGTCCAGTTACTATTGCAAAAGCTGGTAGCTTAGCATTATCTTCATCATTTAATGATTACGCAATGTTTTTAGCAGTTATTAGTATTGGTTTAGCATTTATGAATTTGTTGCCAATACCGGCGTTAGATGGTGGTCATATATTAATATACTTAATTGAATTGGTAATAAATAAAGAATTATCATATAACATTCAGATGCAGATTTTTAAGCTTGGTTTTATTTTTATAATCGGTATTAGCTTATTTGCAATTTATAATGATCTTTTAAAAATTTAGATAGATTTAGATAGTTATTCATGAAACGTTCCAAATTAATTCTGTTATTTTGTGTAATATGTATAGTGTTTGCTAGGGTTTATGCTATTAATCCATTTGTGGTAAAGGGAATTAAGGTAAATGGTCTACAACGTATAGAAATTGGTACTGTTTTTAATTATGTACCAATTAAGGTTGGTGAAACTCTAAATGATACTACAGTTAATGATATTATTA
>DAHXMX010000257.1 GCA_027371515.1 Neisseriaceae bacterium | reverse complement strand
ATTGTTGTTATTGTTGTTGCTAATGTATATTGTTATTGTCATTATTGTTATTATTAATATATATGTATTGTTATTATTACTAATTTATATTGTTATTATTAATATATATGTATTATTATTATTACTAATTTATATTGTTATTATTGCTAATGTATATTGTTATTGTCATTATTGTTATTATTAATATATATGTATTATTATTACTAATTTATATTGTTATTATTGCTAATATATAGCGTTATTACTACTAATATATATTGTTATTATTAATATATATGTATTATTATTATTACTAATTTATATTGTTATTATTGCTAATATATATCGTTATTACTACTAATATATATATAATATTATTACTAATTTATATTGTTTCTGCTATCACCATGATATCACGGTTGTTAATTAGAATTTTTAGATATGTATTAGTTTCACTTTAAACACTCTTTAAATCCATTGTACCATCACAATTGCTGTGATTCTTATCATTATAACAGTAATAATAATATACATTAGCAATAATAACATGGCAGTAGCAGAAGCAGTGATAATAGCAAGAATAATAATGATAATGATAATAACAATAATGATAGTAATAATAATAATAAAACAATAATGTTGATAGATAACAATAACGACAATAATAACAACAATAATAACTATAATAACAACAATAATAACTATAATAACAACAATAATAACGACAATAACAATATACATTAGCAACAACAATACTAATTATATATTATCACAATAACAATGAACTCTATAACATGATATATCACCATAATACCATCAATGATAAGCAATTATAATACCATCAATGATAAGTAATTATAATACCATCAATGATAAGTAATTATAATATCATCAATGATAAGTAATTATAATACCATTATACTATATTACAATAATTAACAATAATAATAGAATATGCTATAATAATAATAATAAGCGCACCATAAATAATGTACATTACACAATAATCAATTAAAATAATATGTTTCAATGATAGATAATAGATATTAGATCGATAATAATATATTAAATGAACGATCACAACAATCACAACAATCACAACAATCACAACAATCACAACAATCACAACAATCAAACAATAATAATAAACATAATAAT
>DAHXMX010000256.1 GCA_027371515.1 Neisseriaceae bacterium | reverse complement strand
ATCTTTGGAATGTAGTTTTACATAATCTTTTTCAGTTACTAAAATTGCTGAATATTGATTTGGTAGCATATAATCTTTAAAATCATAGTGATCAGGTAGTGCTTGAGTGCTTGTAATGTTAATATTGTTTGCTTTGATAAAATCAAAAAAACGCTGTGGGTTACCAATTGCTGCAATAGCATGAATATATGGCTTTTGATTAAGCGTATCAATACTTATTGTGGTATTAGTATGATAATTAATAATCTTATCTAGTATGATTTGTTGACTTAAAATAAGTTGTTTGTCACTTGATTTAATTAATTGATAATTAATATCACCATTGTAAATTATAGCATCAACAGATTTTAGTCTATTTTTTTTCTCTCTAAGTGGTCCCATTGGTAGTAAGTGTTGATTACCAAGTAAGCGTGTGCTATCAATAACGGCTATTTCATAGTCTCTTTTAAGACGATAATGCTGTAATCCATCATCAGATAATATGATTTGTATATCAGGGTAATGCTTTAATAGCTCTATTCCTGCAAGGTAGCGATTACTTCCTATTGCAACCAATTGATCATTTGTTACATAAATCATCGCCTCATCGCCAACTTGTGATGCCGTATGGTTTTTATTTACCACAGTTACAGTTTTTATTTCACTTTTATAGCCACGTAAAATAATACCGACTTTATATCCTTGACTACTTAATTCTTTGGCAATTTTTAATGTAAGCGGTGTTTTACCAGCCCCACCAACTGTAATGTTACCAATAATAACTACAGGTACTGGTAGTTTATAACTTTTAAAAATATTGAGTTTGAATAATACTCTACGTATAGTAGAAATAAACAAAAAAATCAAACTAAGCGGATATAAAATAATAGTTAATATGAGATTATCTTTTTTATACCAATGGTTCTCGATAAGGTATTGCAAGTTAATTAATGGTAATGATTTCATTTAAAATACTTATTAAAATATTTACACACCGATGCTTTTAACTTGGTATTTTATCATTTAGTAAGTTAGTTACAAATTGTTTTTATGATATAATACACACTATAGAATTAAATTAATGTTTTGTATGTGTGAACTTAGGGGAATATTAGGTAATGGAATTAGCGAAGAGTTACAATCCAAAAGATATAGAAATGA
>DAHXMX010000255.1 GCA_027371515.1 Neisseriaceae bacterium | reverse complement strand
TTATGTTGGTGTTGTCCAATAACTTTGTTCAATTATTTTTTGGTTGGGAAGGTGTTGGTCTAGTATCATATTTATTAATTGGTTTTTATTTCAAGAAAGAATCAGCAATATTTGCTAATTTAAAAGCTTTTTTAATCAATCGTATCGGTGATTTTGGCTTTTTATTAGGTATTGGTTTGATTTTAGCAAAAACTGGTTCATTGAATTACGCAGATTTATTTGCAAACCTACCGCAATTATCAGGTAGTGTGGTTCCAGGTACTAATTTAGACTTAATTAGCACGATTTGTATCTTATTATTTATTGGTGCAATGGGTAAATCAGCGCAATTCCCATTACATGTTTGGTTACCTGATTCGATGGAAGGTCCAACTCCTATTTCGGCATTAATTCATGCAGCAACAATGGTAACTGCTGGTATCTTTATGGTGGCACGTTTATCTCCAATGTATAATATGTCTGAAATAGCATTATCTGTAATTGTAGTTGCTGGTGGAGTTAATTGCTTATTTTTGGGTATATTGGGTATTATTCAAAACGATATCAAGCGTGTAGTTGCATATTCAACATTATCGCAGCTTGGGTATATGGCTGTTGCATTGGGCTGTGGTGCATATTCAGTTGCAGTATTTCATTTGATGACGCATGCGTTTTTTAAAGGATTGTTATTTTTAGCAGCTGGTTCGGTAATAATTGCTATGCATCATGAACAGGATATGCGTAAAATGGGTGGCTTAGCTAAATATATGCCAATTACATATGTTACTATGTTAATTGGTAGTTTAGCTCTTGCTGGTATTCCTCCTTTTGCTGGATTCTTTTCTAAAGATATGATATTGGAAGCTGCAGTGTTAGCTCGTGAAAATCATCTACTTGGTGGATCTTTTGCGGTATTTACTGTATATGCATCAGTATTTGTAACTGCTATATATAGTTTTAGGTTATTATTTATGACATTTCATGGTGAAGAAAGGTTTAGAAATATTAGTCATGATGATAGTCATAGTCATAATGATCATGAACATGAAGGAGGAGATCCAAAAGAATCACCTTGGGTTGTTACCTTACCATTAGTTTTAATGGCGATACCTTCAGTAATTATAGGTTGGGTTGGTTTAAAATCATTTGTAAGTAACGCTATTTTTTCCGGTTCTATT
>DAHXMX010000254.1 GCA_027371515.1 Neisseriaceae bacterium | reverse complement strand
AAATTAGGAGTAGATAATTGATTGGTGATTGTTAATTGTTCTTCTTCAAGTTTAATAATTAATTCGGGAATTTGTTCTAATTCTTTATTTTCTTTATAAGATAATTTATTTACTTTAATATTATTAGTAGTTGTGATTTCTAATTTATTAGATTTGGTTGAATTTGGAGTTTTATTAGTTTCAAGTAAATAATTATTTTTATAATTAATCCAATCGCTATAGCCGCCAGCAATCTCTAGAATTTCGCCTTTACCTAAAAACACATAAGAATGAGTAACTACATTATCTAAAAAAGTCCGATCATGACTAACTAAAAATACTGTCCCGCTATAATTAATTAGCATATCTTCTAATAATTCAAGTGTTTCAATATCTAAGTCATTAGTTGGTTCATCAAGTACTAAAACATTAGCTGATTTAGAAAACAACCGTGCTAGTAATAAACGATTACGCTCACCGCCAGATAACGATTTTACTTGTGAACGAAAACGAGCCGGTTCAAATAAGAATTCTTCTAAATAGGTAGCAATATGTACTCTACGAGTTCCAGTATCCACATAATCTTGTCCTTGACTTATAACATCCTGAATAGTAGCCTCATCATCTAATTGTTCACGAAATTGATCAAAATATGCTACATCTAATTTAGTGCCAAGTTTTACACTTCCACAATCAGGTTGCATATGCCCAAGAATAATCTTTAATAATGTAGATTTACCAATTCCATTTGGTCCAATAAGACCGATTTTGTCTCCACGCATAATAGTAGTTGTAAAATCTTGCAGAATTGTTTTGTCATCATATTTATGATGAATATTTTTAATATCAGCTACTATTTTGCCAGATAACTTACCGCTTTCTAATTGAAAATTTACTTTACCAATTCGTTCACGACGATTTATTCGCTCAGTACGTAACTGTTCTAAACGACGTACTCTACCTTCATTGCGAGTGCGACGTGCTTCTATACCTTTTCTAATCCAAGCCTCTTCTTGAGCTAATACTTTATCAAATAACTTATTTGCTTTATCTTCATCTAGCAGTTCTTTTGTTTTAAGTTCTTGGTATTTAACATAACTACCAGGATAAATATTTATAGCACCACGATCTAATTCTAAAATTTTATTTACGGTTTTATCCAAAAAAGTGCGATCATGAGTAACTAACAATACAGAACCATTAAAA
>DAHXMX010000253.1 GCA_027371515.1 Neisseriaceae bacterium | reverse complement strand
TCCGCAGATAATAATCTTTCTATCTGTTGAGAATCGCCTGTTATGGCTGCTTCAGTTAAAGGGATCATTTAACATCTTAGATTTAAGATGTTAGGATCAGTTAAATAAATTTATTTACCTCCTACATCTATCAAAATTTTTGTCATCATTGTATTTTGTATGGTGTAGTGGTGTTCGGTTATTATTATCGGTAGCATTAACGTTAGCACCTGCATCTATTAACATTTTTGCCACAGGGATGTTATTGATAAATGACGCATTGTGTAGTGGTGTTCGATTGTGTTTATCAGTAGCATTAACGTCAGCACCTACATCTAGTAACATTTTCACTATGGATAAATCACCTTTCCAAACTGCTAAGTGTAACGGTGTATAATTTTGACTATAGGTAACATTAACGTTAGCACCTACATCTAGTAATATTTTGACTATTGATTGATGACCGTGTTTAGCTGCTAAGTATAATGGTGTGTAATCGTCATTATCTGTAGCATTAACATTAGCTCCTACAGCTAATAAAATTTCAACCACTTCATGGTGTCCATTTTTAGCTGCAAGATGTAACGATGTGTCATTATTATCATCAACGCTGTTGACATTTGCATCTAATGATATCAATACTTCAGCTAACGAAGAGTGACCATTATTAGCTGCAAGATGTAAGGGTGTTTGATTATAATCATTTACAGCATTAACATTAGCTCCTGCAGCTAACAAGATTTTCACCACTTTGTGATTACCTTTTAAAACACCGTGATGTAATGGTGTACTGTTATCACTGGTTCTATTGTTAACATTAGCTCCTGCAGCTAGCAATGCATTTACTATTGAATGATAACCATGCCAAACTGCAGTTTCTAATGGTGCGTCATTATAAATATTAACATTAGCTCCTGCAGCTAACAATAGTTCAACCATTTTGAGATGACCATTTCGACTTGCAAGATATAACGGTGTATAGTTCATATTATTTACAACGTTAATATTAGCTCCCGCAGCCAGTAATGCATTTACCACATCAGGATTACCTTTTAAAGATGCAAAATGTAATGGTGTGTCATTGTTATTACCTACAGAATTAACATCAGCTCCCGCAGCTAGTAATATTTTCACTACTTGACAGGGGCTACTGTAAGTTGCCTCATGTAACGGTGTCTCATCGTCATTGTCTTTGACATTAACGTCAGCA
>DAHXMX010000252.1 GCA_027371515.1 Neisseriaceae bacterium | reverse complement strand
GATCGGCAAGCAGTACGGCTTCTTCGATATTGTGAGTCACGATGAAAATGGTCTTGATGCCCATCCTGTTTTCGAGCCACAGGTCGAGCAGCTGACTGCGCAGGTTTTCCGCCGTTAGGACGTCAAGCGCAGAAAAAGGCTCGTCCATAAGTAAAACATCAGGATTAACTACCAATGCACGCGCAAAACCAACGCGCTGACACATGCCGCCAGATAACTCACGAGGATAAGCCGATTCAAATCCATCTAAGCCAATGATATCAATGGCATCAATTGCTCTTTGGCGACGCTCTTCGCGAGGGATGCGCAATGCTTCCAAACCAATTTCTACATTTTCTAAAACCGTGAGCCATGGCATTAAAGCAAATGATTGAAAAACCATAGCGATACCTGGTACTGGCTTAGAGACATTTTTACCGCGATAGGTTATCTCGCCGCTGGTGGGTTTTAATAGTCCAGAAATTATGCGTAATAAAGTGGATTTACCAGATCCAGATTTACCAAGTAAAGCAACGATCTCTCCAGCGTTTAATTCAAAGCTTATATCATGCAAGACATTTAAATCTTGTGCGGCGGTTTTTTTATAAGCTTTTGATAGATTTTTAATCGAAATGATAGATTTAGCCATAAATTCTCTTATATATTTGCTTGCAAATAACTCTTAAAAGCCTATGAATAGGTCCTAAAATTGGTTTATCGCGCAAAACGTTTTTGGGCCAATAGGTATAATGGTCGCCATAATACATGATTAAATATTAACACATATATACACATCATAGCAGTTCCAAGCGCTATTTTAGGGAAATTCCCAGCTACTGAGTTTGCTTGAATATATTCTCCAAGTCCAGTTGCAATTAAGTGCGTATCTCCCCAATTTACTGCTTCGGCAACAATACTTGCATTCCAAGCACCGCCAGCTGCGCTAATTGCGCCGGTGATGTAAAAAGGAAAAACGCTTGGCAGGGCAAGCTTTCTCCACCATAACCAGCCTTTTACCCCAAAATTATTAGCAACTAAAGCTAAATCTCTGGGAATTAAGGATGCTCCTGCAATAACGTTGAATAAAATATACCATTGAGTGCCAAGAATCATTAACGGAGTTAACCATATTTCTGAGTTTAAATGAAATTTTAGGATTATAATTACAAATAAAGGGTAAAATAAATTCACCGGAAATGCGGCGATTAATTGGCTT
>DAHXMX010000251.1 GCA_027371515.1 Neisseriaceae bacterium | reverse complement strand
GTATAAATAGTATCACCTTTTAAAGTAATAAACTTCTCTCCATCAACAAATACAGGTGCTACAGGCGACTCATCGCGCCCAGGTAAACTAATTCCAATATTTGCAAGTTTAGATTCACCAGGTCCATTAACAACACACCCCATAACAGCTACTTTCATAGTTTCAACACCTGGATAAAATTCACGCCAGATTGGCATTTGTTCACGCAAATAATTTTGAATATTTTGTGCTAAATGCTGAAAATAATCACTTGAAGTACGACCACAACCAGGACATGAAGTCACTACAGGTACAAAAGATCTAATTCCTAAAGATTGTAATATTTCTTGCGCCACAATAACTTCTTGAGTACGACTCTCGCCAGGTTTTGGGGTTAAAGATACGCGAATTGTATCGCCAATTCCCATTTGTAGTAAATTAGATATACCAGCAGTAGATGCAACAATACCTTTTACGCCCATTCCAGCTTCAGTTAAGCCTAAATGAAGCGGATAATTACATTTATTTGCTAAATCTTCGTATACTTTAATTAAATCTTGAACTTGGCTTACTTTACATGAAATAATAATTTGATCAGAACGCAAACCAAGCTCAAGAGCTTTATTAGCACTTTGAATTGTAGATTCAATCAATGCATTACGCATTACTTGATTTATATCAAGAGGATCTGGTAAACGCATATTATCATCCATCATATGTGCTAATAAATCTTGGTCAAGCGATCCCCAATTAACACCAATACGCACAGGCTTATTGTATTTAATTGCGGTATTAATCATATAAGCAAATTGCTCATCTTTTTTACTACCTTTACCAACATTACCTGGATTAATACGATATTTATCAAGATATTTAGCACAGTCAGGATTAGCAGCCAGTATTTTATGACCATTAAAATGAAAATCACCAACCAGAGGTATATCAATACCCATAGCTAATAGCTTTTCTTTAATTGGTCTAATATTGGCACCAGCATTAAGTGTATTAACTGTTAGACGTACTATTTCTGAACCTGATTTATACAATTCAATTATTTGTTGAACTGTTTTATCAATATCTTCAGTATCAGTATCAGTCATCGATTGAACTACGACCGGATAATCACTACCAATTGTTATTTTGCCAACTTTCACATTAACTGTTTTACGTCTTCTTATATCTAACATTATAATTCCCAAAATTATTTATATCGGTT
>DAHXMX010000250.1 GCA_027371515.1 Neisseriaceae bacterium | reverse complement strand
CATTAATTTTTGTGCCATTAATGGGGCGTAGATATGCGTATGCTAGTATAGGTTATTGTGGAGCAACTGCTCTTGATTTTACTTTGCCAATAATTAAAGAAACTATTGGTGAAGAGGTTGTGCCTATTGCAATAACTTCAGGAATGATTTTATCTTTATTAGTACCTTTATTAATTCCATTATTTTGGCAATTATGAATATCTAGGAGATTGTTATGGTAGATGGAGTAATTACAGCGTTGGTAACTCCAATGCATGAAAATGGCGATATTGATTATGCTTCATTAAATAATTTGTTGGAACAACAAATTAACAGTAATGTTGCAGCAATAGTTATCAATGGTTCAACTGGTGAATCAGCAAGCTTGACCAGTAGTGAGAAATTAGAGTTGATTAATTATGTTATTAAGCAGGTAAATAATCGAATTAAAGTTATCGTAGGTATTGGTTATTCTGGAACTAAAATAGCTTTAGAATTTTTAGCACAGCTTGAGTTGATTGATGGTATTTATAGTTATATGATATTAACACCGTCATATGTAAAACCAACTCAAGAAGGTTTATATTTACATTTTGCAACTATGGCAAAAGCAACTAATCGTTCGATTATTATTTATAATGTGCCAAGTAGAACCTCATGTAATATAGATGATACAACGGTAGTTCGTCTAGCCAATGATTATAACAATATTGTTGGAATTAAAGATGCAACTGGTGATATTGCTAGATGTACGTATTTGTTAAAACATAAACCAGATGGTTTTAAGCTTTATTCTGGTGATGATGAAACTTGTTTAGCATTTGTATTACTTGGTGGTAATGGAGTTGTCTCAGTCACAAGTAATGTAATTCCGCGGTTATTTAGTAATATGATTAATTATGCTTTGCAAAATGATGTTATTAACGCAGTTCAATTAAACAATAAGTTAAGTCTAATTTCTAAATTAATGTTTATTGAAACTAATCCTATTCCTGTTAAGTGGTGTTTAAAAGAGTTAGGAATTATTAACTCAAGTGCTTTGAGATTACCATTAACTAATTTGACTTTACCGAGTATTTTAAAGTTAAAAACGGTCCTTTTAGCTTTAAAGCAAGAGGAACAAAATGCGTAATTATATTTTTTTATTATTTGTTTTAGTTTTGTTTGGGTGTAGTAATTTTAGTTTGCAACCAGATTATGGTATTGCTAAAAGTAGAAATAGTAGTGATTTAAT
>DAHXMX010000024.1 GCA_027371515.1 Neisseriaceae bacterium | reverse complement strand
AATCGAGGCCGGAATCCGCATGATCCGTAAGGAAACCGGAATCCCATTATACATTCCCACTGTGGTCGGCAATCATGGACGGTTGACCCGCAAGCCAATATACAAATATCGTATTGAGGACAATCTTGATTATTTGATATATAAAATCAATTGCAGTGCCCCATAATAATATGGTTAAAATCAAAGTAACAGCGATTTTATAGCTACGATTTAGAAATCCTGCTAATACACCACTAACACCAATAGCTAAATTAGTCATGGCTAATTGAAATTCAAATATATTTGTAAAAGATGATTCAATAGTTGGTATGTTATTGTATAGTAAGTAAGATATGAATGACCACAAACCAGATATACCAACTGGCAAGATAAACACTAGTGTTGCTATCCGTTTTATGATTAATGTTTTATTTCCAGCAATTGGTATTACAATTGCAATTAGCAGTAAAAACAATGTATGATTTTGCAGGATATAGTTAGATAAGTTTTTAATCATTTGATGAAATCCATTGCTAATATTTAGATTTAATTGCTTTGATTTTAGATGCTTGATTATTGCAAGAAAATGCAATAAAACGATCAATACATATTTGTTTGGCTGCATTTTTAGCCGCTTTTAAATATTGACGCGGATCAAAATCAGATTTGTTTTGATTTAAATATTGACGAATTGCACCAGTCATTGCCAAGCGAATGTCGGTATCAATATTGATTTTACGTACACCATATTTGATAGCTGTTTGTATTTCTTTAATAGGTACTCCATATGTTTCTTTTATATCACCACCATTTTGACGTATTATTTCTAACCAATCTTGTGGCACTGAACTAGAGCCATGCATTACCAAGTGAGTATTAGGTATTAGTTGATGAATTTTCTTAATTTGTTCGATGGCTAAAATATCATCAGTTGGTTTCCTCGTGAATTTATATGCGCCATGCGATGTTCCAATTGCAATTGCTAGAGCATCAACGTTGGTTTTTTCTACAAAATCTTTTGCTTGCAATGGATCTGTGACTAATTGCTCTTTATTTAGCTTACCTGTAAAGCCGTGCCCATCTTCTAAATCTCCCATACCGGTTTCAAGTGAACCAAGGCATCCTAACTCACCTTCTACTGATACACCAATTGAATGTGCGATTTTTACCACCTCACGTGTTACATTAACGTTATATTCATAATCACTAGGTGTTTTACCATCAGCTAAGAGAGATCCGTCCATCATTACAGAGCTAAATCCAAGACGCATTGCTTGGTAACAAACTGACGGTGAAGATCCGTGATCTTGATGCATAACAATAGGAATATTAGGATATTCTGCAACAGCACCTAAGATTAAATGTTTCAAAAATTCTTCACCTGCGTATTTGCGAGCTCCGGCTGATGCCTGTAGAATTACTGGAGAATTAGTTTCAGTTGCAGCTTCCATTATAGCTTGAATTTGCTCTAGATTATTTACATTGAATGCAGGAACTCCATACTCATGTTCTGCGGCATGATCTAACATTTGACGAAGTGAAATTAAAGCCATTTTATTAATCTCCGAATTTATATTATAGTTAACAATTATAAATGATATTTTAATATAATTGTATGCGTTTTACAAATATATAGTAGCATTATAACATGTTAACTTGATTTTAGTTTAGCAAATGCATTAGCTAGTGCGCCTTGATGGTTATTATTTACTAATTTAGTGCTTGGTTTATTTTGTGATATTGTTGTTGATTTCATTGATAATGCTATTCTTTTGCGTTTAATATCAACTTCAATTACATGTACTTTTACTATTTGTCCTATTTTTACTACCACGTTAGGATCTTTAATAAATTTATTAGTAAGTTCAGAAATATGTATTAAACCATCTTGATGCACACCAATATCTACAAATGCTCCAAAATTAGTTACATTGGTAATTATTCCTTCAAGTGATATACCTACTTTAAGATCATTAATGGTGGATATTTTGTCATCAAATTTTGCCATTTTAAACTCACCACGCGGATCACGTCCTGGTTTTTCTAATTCTTTGATAATATCTTTAATAGTTTCAATACCTTTATCATTAGTAATAAAATTTTTCGGATCTATTTTGTTTAATACTTCTTTGTTATTAATTAATTTATCCAAAGGAATATTTAATTTTTTACTTATATTTTCTACAATAAAATAACTTTCAGGATGAACAGCTGAATTATCAAGTGGATTATCACCATCATGAATTCGTAAAAATCCTGCACATTGTTCGAATGTTTTTTCTCCTAAGCGAGATATTTTTATTAGTTGTTTACGATTAGTAAATCTACCGTTTTGATTTCTATATTCAACTATATTGGTTGCAATTTGTTTATTTAGCCCCGCAACTTTTGAAAGTAATGGAATTGAAGCGGTATTTATATCTACTCCAACTGTATTAACACAATCTTCAACAACGTTATCTAAAGATTTAGCTAGTTTATTTTGATTTACATCGTGTTGATATTGACCAACACCAATTGATTTTGGTTCAATTTTTACTAATTCAGCTAATGGATCTTGTAAGCGTCTTGCAATTGATACTGCACCGCGAATGCTAACATCTAGATCAGGCAACTCTAATGATGCATATTCTGAGGCAGAATATACAGATGCACCTGCTTCTGATACAATTACCTTATTTATATTTAATTTTGGATTAGCATTGATTAGGTCTTGTATCATCTTTTCAGTTTCACGAGAATATGTTCCATTGCCAATTGCTATTAATTCAACTTGATGTAATTTGATAAGTTGAGTAATAATTTTAATTGATTCTTCATATTTATTTTGTGGTTGAAATGGATATACTGTTGTATGATTAATTACTTTACCTGTATTATCAATTACGGCTACCTTAACACCGGTTCTAACTCCTGGGTCTAATCCAATAGTAATCTTGTTTCCAGCAGGAGCTTGAAGAAGTAAATTAAATAAGTTTTTAGCAAATACATTAATTGCTTCATTATCCGCATTTTCACGCAGATTGGATAATATTTCGTTTTCTAATGATAGAAATATTTTTGCTTTGAAACACAACTTAACTGTAGTTGCTAGCCAAATATTTTGTTGTAAATTAATATTAAAATATGTGGCAATGATTTTTTCATATGGATTAACTAAATCATCGATTGATGAATAAGATATTTTAATTGATAATACACCTTCATTAAAACCGCGTATTATAGCTAATACACGATGTGATGGAATATTATTAATAGCTTCGCTATAATTAAAATAATCTTTAAATTTTTCGCCTTGTTCTGCCATATTAGGTATTACTGTAGAAACTATAATTGCTTCTTGATTAAGCTTTTTGCGAATTAAAGCTAACAAATCAGCATTTTCAGCAAAATGTTCAATTAAAATATGTCGTGCACCATCAAGAGCTGATTTAATATCATGAATATTTTTTTCAGGGTTTATATAATCTTTAGCGAGTTTTTCTACTTCACTATTTTGATTATCTAAAATTAAAAATGCTAATGCTTCAAGTCCTGCTTCACGTGCTATTTGTGCTTTGGTTCTACGTTTTGGCTTATATGGAAGATATATATCTTCTAACGTTGTTTTATTGTCTGCTTGATATATTTGCTGTTCTAATTCTGGGGTTAATTTACCTTGTTCACTAATTGACTTTATAATTGTGTCTCGGCGGCTATCTAATTCGCGAAGATAATTTAATTGAGAATTCAGTTCACGTAATTGATTATCATCTAATCCGCCAGTTATTTCTTTTCTATACCGAGCTACAAATGGTACTGTTGCGCCTTCATCGAATAATTTTACTGTGTTTTTAACTTGATTTTCATTTATGCATAATATTTTGGCTAATCTACTAGTAATAGTTGCTAACACTTGAATATCCTTTATGATGAATTAATAAGTATTGATTTTACTATATATTGTATTATCGATAAGATTTTTTAGATATGTTTGAATTGTATTGTTTAAGCCATTTAATTCCACCACTAAAATCTAATATGCCAAATATTAGGTAGGTAATGCAAGTAAAATACATTTCATAATGATAGTATAATGGAATAGAAATTAATACACTTAAACTAAAAACAAACCAATTTTCAATTTGTTTATATATAGCCATATATGTAGCTATAATACAAATAGATGTAAGTACCGCATCTGTTAACGGGTTATCATCTTGAGTGTTTTTTAAAATATAATAAAATCCAATAATCATAATTGTACTGACTATTAAATAGATGATTATCTGTCGATATGTTGTGTGATTAATTTGTATTTGATTAACACAATTCCATTTTAGCCAACCATAAATTGATAGAATAATATATATAAATTGTAGTAAAGTGCTACCATAAAGGTGTGCTATATAAAATTGGAATGCTAAAATAATTGAGGCTGTTATATAAATTAGCCAAAATAATGGCTTTTGATACATTTCAAGTAATATACCAATCAAAGATAAAATAAGTACTAAAATATCAAGAATATTCACTTATTAATCCTTATTATATGATAGGTGATCAAATTTATGTTGATATACATCAAGTAATATCAAATATAGATTGAAAATCAAATTATA
Organism: Neisseriaceae bacterium; assembly: GCA_027371515.1. Taxonomy (GTDB): domain Bacteria; phylum Pseudomonadota; class Gammaproteobacteria; order Burkholderiales; family UBA11063; genus Aquella. The sequence goes on along the minus strand of DAHXMX010000024.1, from coordinate 6,625 downwards.
AACTTATACATAGTTAAGCGTTGATTTTATCATAATTTGTTAGCGCAGCTTGTAAATTGAAGCGCGAAAAATTATTTTATTGACAACTTATTGATTGCTACGTTACAATAAGTGTAAATTTTAATGATGGTTGTAGTTATGCAAAGCTCACTTTATTAAAAAATAAGCTAAGGATAAACTAAAGATATGTAAAAAGCCTCAAACTGTATTTGAGGTTTTTTTAATATTAAAAAATGTATAACAAAATATGGAAAATGTAAAATGTTTAAAAAAATAATAGTTGGTGTATTATCCGTAAGTCTGCTAGTTGCTTGCTCTAAGAATAAAGACGAAGAAAGTTTGTCTAGTTGTAAGTCAGATAATATAATTAATCAGTTATTACAAGATAATAAACAGTTTGATCACAATTTGTTTAGTGAAAATATTAGCGAAATAACTGTTGAAAGTACACAAGATGGTAGTGTTTTATGTAGTGCAACTCTTAATTTGAATTCATTATTAGATAGTCAAAAGAAAGTATTGTTGCCTATTAAATATAAAGTTGTAATTAAAAATAACAATTTAAATTTAGAATATGTTAATAATAGTAAAGAACAAGATATTAGACAACAGTGGATTAAGTGGGCAAAACAAACAAATGAACAATTAGTTGATTAGAAGATTCTTAATAATGGTGTGTTATTTATTAAACAAGATAATAATGTTAGTCAAAGTCTTAATTATAATGGTAACCAAATGGTTACTAATTTAATTAGTAATGACAACGTGAAAATTGAAAAAGAATTTGATTTAGACGGTAGTAAGGTTTTTTTAATTGGTAGTTATACTGGTGGTACTATTGATAATACAACAAAAAATCATTATTTACTAAGTATTAGTCCAACTAATCAAGTGGTACTTACAAATGCTTTTGCATATCGTGGTGATATACAACAAAAGAATGATAGTTTATTCTTACATTTATATGATCCAGAACAAGTATATCAAAGTGATAACGACATACCATTAATTGAATATAAACCAAGTGGTTTTGTTGATTTGGAATCAAATAGCTTAATTCCAAAATACAATAAACTAACGGCGAAATCAATTGTTGATATGGCTATTCATGATGGATGTTACGATCCTAAATATAAAGTTTTTGATTTATCTAATTCCTGTGATCAAGCGCTTAAATATTGTAAATTATTTAAACAATTAAAAAATCCAGTTCGTGATAGCTATTATCAAATTCTGCAACAAACTTGTCAGTAACTTATTTTTTGGTATTAGATGTCAACAAATTTATAGGCATTTAAAAACATTTTAAACCAAGGGCTCATTTCTGTATCTAGGTTTCCACGATATGACATTTGTTGTGTTCTAAATGTGCGCTCAGGGTGTGGCATCATAATTGTTACACGACCATCGTCAGAGCAAATACCAGTAATACCGGCTATTGAGCCATTAGGATTAAATGGATATTTTTCTGTTACTTGTCGATTGCTATCAACATATCTTAATCCAACTTGAACTTGTGGTATTTGTTGGTCAAAATTAGCATATCCTTCACCGTGTGACACTATTATCGGGAGATAACTGCCAATCATATCTTTAAAAAAGATTGATGGTGATTCAGTTATTTCAACCATTACCACACGAGCTTCAAATTGTTCAGATATATTTTTAGTAAATTTAGGAAAATTTTTGGCACCAGGAATAATGTCTTTTAAGTGAGCAATCATTTGACATCCATTACATACGCCAAGAGTAAATGTGTTTTTACGCTTAAAGAAATTACTAAATTGCTCTTTTAAAAAAGGATTAAATAAAATACTATTTGCCCAACCTAATCCAGCTCCTAATACATCACCATAACTAAAGCCGCCGCATGCAACTAATCCAACAAAATCTTTAAGATTAAATCTGTTAGAGATTAGATCATTCATATGTACATCAACAGCATCAAATCCTGCTAAAGTAAAACTTGCTGCCATTTCTAGATGCCCATTTATACCTTGTTCGCGTAAAATAGCAACTTTAGGGCGGATTTTTTTAATTATTGTTGGTAGAGCAAAGCTATTTTTATCAAAGTTAAAATCAATAAATAAACCAGTATTATTAGCTTTAAGTGTATCTAATTCACTTTTAGCGCATTCTGGATTATCTCTTATCGTTTGAATATGATTACTAATTGTACTCCAAACTGTTTGGAGATCCTCACGTTTTTCATTAATTATGAGTTGATTATTATTGTATATTACTAGATTATCATTATCCAAATTAATTGTACCTAAATTGGTTAAAGATAAATTATAGTGTACTACATCTTGAATTAATTGGTTAAGTTTAACATTGTCAATTTGTAATATAACACCAATTTCTTCATTAAACAAAAATTGATTGAGATTGTTATGTGCTAATTTAAGAGTTATACCAATTCTACTGCAGAAAATCATTTCACATAAAGATGCAACCAATCCTCCATCTGATCTATCATGATAACTAAGAATATCTTGACGGTATTGCTTAATTATTTCAAAAAGATGAATTAAATGTTGTGCATTATCAACATCTGGAGTAATGCCAGCGATATTATTATTACACTCCTGTAAAATACTACCACCCATACGCATTTGATTATTTAGGGTAATTAATATAATGCTAGTATTTGGTTTTGGCTTTAATTCTGGAGTTAGGTGAGAGTTAACGTTATCAGTTGGAGCAAAAGCTGATACAATTAATGAAATAGGTGACATAACTTGTTTATTTTTATCCCATTTCATTTTCATTGATAATGAATCCTTACCAACTGGTATTGCTAAATTTAATTTCTGACATAATTCACTAACTGCATTTACAGTATGGTATAAATTAGCATCTTCATTTTCACTTCCGCAGCTTGCCATCCAATTAGCAGATAGTTTGATGTCATTAATGTTATTGATTTTTGCTGATAATATATTAGTGATACTTTCAGCAATTGCCATGCGACCAGATGCTGCTGGATCAAGAATAGCAAGTGGAGTTTTTTCACCAATTGCCATCACTTCACCTTCTATGCTTTGATAGCCAAGTGCAGTTATAGCACAATCAGCAACTGGGATTTGCCATTTACCAATCATTTGATCACGAACAGTATGTCCGCCAACGCTTCTGTCACCAATTGTAATTAAAAATGATTTATTGGCAACTGTTGGGTGTTTTAAAACTTTATATAAATTATCTTTAGTATTTAATTTATTATATTCTAGGTTATCTAAAATATATTGTTTTTGATATTTTACATCTTTAATTGTTTTAGGTGGTTTACCAAGCAATATGTCAATTTGCATATGAATTGGATTGTTATTAAATTTATTATCATGTAAGATTAATAATTTATCTTTAGTTGCATGCCCTAACATACTAAAATGGCAGTTCTCACGTTGACATATTTTACTGAACATCTCAAAGCTTTGTGGCTTAATTGCAAGTACATAACGTTCTTGTGACTCATTACACCATATTTCTAAAGGATTCATACTATTGTCATAAATAGGAATTTGACGCAATTCAAATTTACCGCCCATGCCAGAACCGTGTACCAATTCAGGAACAGCATTAGATAAACCACCGGCTCCTACATCATGAATAGATAAAATTGGATTATGCAGATCTAAACTACAACAGCTATCAATAACTTCTTGCACACGACGTTCAATCTCAGGGTTAGAGCGTTGTACTGAATTAAAATCTAGATTTAATGTATTATCTCCTGATGTCATTGAAGATGCTGAACCACCTCCTAAACCAATTAAAAATCCTGGTCCACCTAATTGAATAATTAATGCATCTGGTGTTACTTCAAGTTTCTTAATGTGTGGCTCTTTTATATTACCGTAACCTCCTGCAAGCATGATTGGTTTATGATATCCATAATGGATACCGTTTACATCTTGTTCAAAGCTTCTAAAATAACCACATAAATTAGGACGTCCAAATTCGTTATTAAAGCTAGATGCCCCAATAGGACCATGGGTAATAATCTCAAGGGCTGATTTGATATGATTAGGTTTACCATAATTTGAGATTTGATCAGTATTTGCTATATTAAGATATGATACACTAAATCCGCATAAGCCAGCTTTAGGCTTAGACCCGATTCCAGTTGCTCCTTCATCACGAATTTCTCCACCACTACCAGTAGCTGCCCCTGCAAATGGTTCGATTGCAGTTGGATGATTATGGGTTTCTACTTTCATTAATATATGCATATCTTGTGTGGTAAATCGATAAGTTTTATCTTCAAAACTTGGTGCAAAATGTTGTATTGAATATCCTTTAATGACAGATGAATTATCATCATAAGCAACTAAAATATTGTAAGGTGCGTTGTGATAGGTATCTTTAATCATTTGAAATAGGCTTTTACTTTGTTCTTGTTGATTGATAATAAACTTAGCATTAAATATTTTATGTCGACAATGTTCGCTATTGGCTTGTGCAAACATCATAAGTTCGACATCACTAATATTTTTATTGAGTGTTAGATAATTTTGATATAAGTAATCAATTTCATCATCTGATAAAGCTAAACCCATTTTAATGTTAGCTTCTGCAATTGCTTTTTTGCCAAGATTTAAAATATCAATTTCTTGATAACTGCTACCATCTTGATTAATGAAAATATTAGCAATATCGCTAGGGTTGGTTATAATTGATTCTGTCATTTTGTCGTGAATAATATCATGAATTATACTTAAATCAGTATTGGCTTGATAATATAACACTTTCTCAATACGTTGTACTTGAGTAATTAGGCAGCGATGAGCAATCTCGGTTGCTTTGGATGACCATGGGGATACTGTACCAAATCTTGGACTTACTATAATATTTTTTTTATCGATAGTTATATTTTTTATTTGTTGACCATTTAATAATAATTCTAAATTATTGATTTGTGCTGTATCTAATGAATTATATGCTGTGATTAAATAAAGTTCGGTAGCTAGAAGTGATGTATCTTCTAAACTTGAACGTAATTTGTTTAATCTAAATTCGGATAGTTTGGTTTTACCTAAAATCATAATAATGTTTTGCATATGTTTTCTATCTTTTCTATTTTGTTAATTATAATTAAGGTATGTATTTTACTAAATTTTATTCAGCATAATAATTATATATTTAAATTTATAGCGTATCTTATTTTACAATTTAACTAATAAAATAAAAAAAATACTTGAAATGTTATTGCTATGTACCTATATCATGTACTGGGGATAAAGGTAATCCCGATTGATAAATAACTTAATAGTAATATTTTTAAATAAATTAGAGGAGTTTTATATGGTATCAATTAAGCCTTTACATGATAGAGTAGTAATAGAAAGAGTAGAAGCAGAAGAAAAAACAGCTTCTGGTATTGTGTTACCAGGTAGTGCTACCGAAAAACCTGATGTGGGTATGGTAGTTGCTGTTGGTAATGGTAAAGTGTTGGATAATGGCACTAAAGTTTCTATGAATGTTAAAGTAGGCGATAAAGTAATATTTGGTAAATATTCTGGTCAAACAGTTAAGTTAGATGGTAAAGAATATCTAATTGTTAAAGAAGATGAAATATTAGGTATTGTTGTGTAATTAGTTTAATTTGTATATAAAACTTATATAAAAAGAAAGGAATTTTAAAAATGGCAGCAAAAGAAGTTAAGTTTGGAATTGATGCACGAGATAGAATGGTGCGTGGGGTTAATATATTAGCTGACGCAGTTAAAGTAACTTTAGGTCCTAAAGGTCGTAATGTAGTATTAGAGCGTTCATATGGTGCACCTTTAATTACTAAAGATGGTGTATCAGTAGCTAAGGAGATTGAACTTAAAGATAAGTTTGAAAATATGGGCGCACAAATGGTTAAAGAGGTTGCATCAAAAACTGCAGATGTAGCAGGTGATGGTACTACTACTGCTACAGTTCTTGCGCAAGCAATTGTTAAAGAAGGTATGAAATATGTAGTAGCTGGAATGAATCCGATGGATTTAAAGCGCGGTATAGATAAGGCTGTGGACGCTATTACTGCAGAACTTAAAAAAATCTCTAAACCATGCACAACTAATAAAGAAATAGCGCAAGTTGCTTCAATGCTGCCAACACCATCAATAATAGTTGTATTTTCTTTACCTATTTCAACACGTTTAGCTTGACCAAGCATAGATAATTCAGCTTTTTCTAAAGTTAAACCAACTTCTTCAGCAATTACTGTACCACCTGTTAATACAGCGATATCTTCAAGCATAGCTTTACGACGATCACCAAAACCAGGAGCCTTAACAGCTACAGTTTTTAAAATACCACGCATATTATTAACCACTAATGTAGCAAGAGCTTCTCCTTCTACATCTTCAGCAATAATTAATAATGGACGACTAGCTTTAGCTACTTGTTCTAACAATGGTAATAAATCACGAATATTAGATATTTTTTTATCAAACAATAAAATAAACGGATTTTCTAAAATAGCTTCTTGTTTTTCAGCATTGTTCACAAAATAAGGCGATAAATATCCACGATCAAACTGCATACCTTCAACAACAGCCAATTCATTTTCTAAACCGCTACCGTCTTCAATAGTAATAACACCTTCTTTACCTACTTTTTCCATTGCTTCAGC
>DAHXMX010000249.1 GCA_027371515.1 Neisseriaceae bacterium | reverse complement strand
TACCGATGTAAAATCAGTTTTTTTGGGACAAAATATTAGCAAATTCTGTGCTATTATCTGGTGTTATAGTGATAAATGGTATAGCAGTGTTAATATAAATGCTTTCTATTGCATCCTGAACGCATTAGAACGACGGATATTTGCTTTTTGATTAAGCTGCCATATAATGATATGTTCCATTTAACATGCTATTACGGCTTAATTCACGGTAAATTGTTGATACAGCTACACCTATATTCTTGGCATATACTCCTAATTGTGATGAATAAGGATTATAATCTGAACATCTCACTTCTGTCTATTTATACAATAAAACTATATGTCTTATTATCTTTTTTATTTTTGACAGCTAATTTTTCGCACTTCAATTTACAAGCAGCGTTACTTGTTTACTAATGCAAGTTGCTATTTTATGGATTATATGTTATAATCTTGGTTTTGATATGTCGTATTTAATAATTTAATAAGGTGAATATTATGGCTAGAGTATGTCTAGTTACTGGCAAAAAGACAATGTCAGGTAACAATGTGTCGCATGCTAATAATAAAACGAAAAGACGTTTTTTACCTAATTTACAATGGCGTAAATTTTGGGTTGAAAGTGAAAATCGTTGGGTTCGTATGCGTGTTTCGAGTGCTGCATTACGTACAATAGATAAGAAAGGTATTGATGCAGTTTTAGTTGAATTACGTGCGGCAGGTAAGTCTATTTAGGAGTAGGAAATTATGCGTGAAAAAATTAAATTAGAATCTACAGCAGGTACTGGTCATTTTTATACTACTACCAAAAATAAACGTACTCAAACTGAAAAACTTGAGATAATTAAATTTGATCCTAAAGCTCGTAAACATGTTTCTTATAAAGAAACTAAGTTGAAATAGTGATTAAGGCTCATGTTTATTTGTTCAATTCCCAATCAATTATAATACAGCATAGTATATATAAAATTATATGCTATGTTGTAGAATTGTTATAAAAAATTCTGTTGAGTTTTATTGTTTTTAGTTTAAGAAATAAAAAATAGGCGAATATAATAATATATTCGCCTATTTTTATGATATTAGCTACGATTATTTATATTTTGCGTTTAATTTTTCTTTAATACGAGCTGATTTACCTGAGCGGTCACGTAAGTAATATAATTTAGCACGACGCACATCACCTTTGCGTTCAGGATGCAATAGAAAGCATTTATATTAACACTGCTATACCATTTATCA
>DAHXMX010000248.1 GCA_027371515.1 Neisseriaceae bacterium | reverse complement strand
ATGTGAGCAGTTAAAACAAATTACAGGATTTGATGGTGTATCATTACAGCCAAATTCAGGAGCACAAGGTGAGTTTGCAGGTATTTTAGCTATTAGACGGTATCAAGAAAGTATTAATCAAGGTCATCGTAATATATGTTTAATTCCAAAGTCAGCGCACGGTACTAACCCTGCAACAGCACATATGATGGGTTTAACTGTCGTTGTTGTTAATTGTGATGATAATGGGAATATTGACGTAACTGATTTAAAAAATAAAGCGATTCAATATAAAGATAATTTGAGTTGTTTAATGGTTACTTATCCATCTACACATGGTGTATTTGAGGTGGCAATTAAAGAGATTTGCCAGATTATTCATGATAATGGTGGTCAGGTATATATGGATGGTGCTAATTTAAATGCTTTAGTTGGATTGGTAAAACCAGCTGAATTAGGTGCCGATGTATCTCATATTAATTTACATAAGACATTTTGTATCCCTCATGGTGGCGGCGGTCCTGGTATGGGTCCAATTGGTGTTCGTGAACATTTAATTAAATTTTTACCGTCACAATGGACGCATAGCACTGATGATGATTATGTATCAGTAAGTAGTTCACAATTTGCAAGCGCTTCTATTTTGCCTATTTCATGGATGTATATTACCATGATGGGTGATAATGGTCTAAAACAAGCTACTAAAATTGCTATTTTAAATGCTAATTATGTTAAGCAGAAACTAAAGGATTATTTTCCAATATTATATACGGGTAATAATCAAATGGTGGCACATGAATGTATCCTTGATTTACGTCCATTAAAATCTGATACTGGTATTACTGAAGTAGATATTGCTAAACGTTTAATGGATTATGGATTTCATGCGCCAACTATGTCATTTCCAGTCCCAGGTACATTAATGGTTGAGCCAACCGAAAGCGAAGACTTGGAAGAGCTAGATCGATTTATTAGTGCTATGATTTCTATTTATAACGAAGCTATGATGGTTAAGAGTGGTAAGTTTGATAAAATTAATAATCCATTAAAAAATGCACCACATACTTTAGCTGATATTATGAATTGGGATAAACCGTACTCAATTGAAACAGCTTGTTTTCCTTTAGAATACCTAAAGCGCAGCAAATTCTTCCCAAGTGTGAATAGAATTGATGATGCGCATGGTGATCGTAACTTTATATGTAATTGTTTTGATTTTAATTAATAAATAAATTAATACAATAGCATGTTCTGATTTAA
>DAHXMX010000247.1 GCA_027371515.1 Neisseriaceae bacterium | reverse complement strand
CTTTAAATGTTTTTGCTGATATACCTGTTGCTGTTGAAGCTAGTATAACTCCGATTAGCATATTTAATTGCATGTTGGAATGTGGAATCATAAAGTCAGAAATTAAGTATCCACCTATAAAAGTAATTGTTGATCCACTAATTGCAATTAGTGATCCTTTTTTTAGATTTTTTTGTAATTCACTAAACTGAGAATCAAGCCCTATTTCAAACATTAAAATAATTGCGCCAAATTCAGCTAGAAATTGTAAAATTGAGTTTGTTTCAGCATATTTAAACATATTAAAGCCAAAAACATGTAACTCACCAAGTATGATACCAGATAAGATTTCACTTACCACCAATGGTAGACCAAATTTTTTAATAATAGATAAAAATCTAGATAAAACTATAAATATAACTAACCATAAGAATATTATCGGATTATAACTATGTTCATTATTGCAAATATTAGCAGCATAGCTTTGATTTACTATTAATATGCTTGTTATACTTAATAGTATTTTAAACATTTAATTGGCCTTGAATAAGTTTTTTATTTCATTAATTTGTTTCAGTAGCATATCTTGATTGTTGCCACTAATAGTTAAATGTCCCATTTTACGTCCAACTTTAGCTATGGTTTTTTCATATAAATGTAATTTAGCATTAGGATATTGCTTCAATACAATTTCCCATTTGGGGTGAGTTGACTCATTAAACCATATATCACCTAAAAGATTAAGCATAATTATATTTTGCCGAAGTGCTGTATCACCAAGTTTTAAGTTACAGATAGCTCTTACTTGTTGTTCAAATTGTGAACAAAGACATGCTTCAATAGTATAGTGTCCAGAATTGTGAGGGCGAGGTGCCATTTCATTAGCGATTATTTGATTATCTGTAGTAATGAAAAATTCAATTGCAAGTACACCAATATAGTTAAGCTTATTGGCAATATTGATGGCTTTTTGGGTTAATTCATGTTGTAATTGATTATTAATTCTTGCCGGTACGATACTTAAATCAAGTATTCCATTAACGTGTTGATTTTCGCTAATAGGGTAAGTGACTATTTCATCTGCTGTACGCGCGACAATTACTGATACTTCAAGTTTTAGGTTTACTATTTTTTCTAAAATACATTCGACTTTGTTTAACTGTATAAATGCAGTTAATAATTCATCTGAATTATTGACTTTGATTTGGCCTTTAAATGTTTTTGCTGATATACCTGTTGCTGTTGAAGCTAGTATAACTCCGATTAGCATATTTAATTGCATGTTG
>DAHXMX010000246.1:914-1270 GCA_027371515.1 Neisseriaceae bacterium | reverse complement strand
TGCTTTTATTTAATTTTTTTTATTTTTTTCTCAATTTTTTTTTTTAATTTTTTTTCGTACAATATTTTTTGTGGTCTTTTCACCTGCATTTTTGGTCTGTTTCACCTATGCTCCACCAAAAAAACACACTCAACCAAAAAATAAATAAAAATTTCATCTTTCAATTTTTCACTTTTTTCTCACTTGCACTATTATTTTCATATACTTATACGTGTATTCTTTGATTTATTTTTTTTTTTTTTTTTTTTTTTGTGGTCTTTTCACCTACAATCCATGACTTTAACACATACAAGCCACCAAAAAAAACACACTCAACCAAAAAATAAATAAAAATTTCATCTTTCAATTTTTCACTG
>DAHXMX010000246.1:0-907 GCA_027371515.1 Neisseriaceae bacterium | reverse complement strand
TTTTTTTTTTTTTTTTTTTCATTTTTTTTTTTAATTTTATTTGTACAATATTTTTTGTGGTCTTTTCACCTGTATTCTCGGTCTTCAGCACCTATTCTCCACCAAATAAACACACCCAACCAAAAAATAAATAAAAATTTCATCTTTTAATGTTTCACTTATTTCTCACTTGCATCTCATTTTCCATATGTTTACACGCTGTTTTTTGCTTTTATTTAATTTTTTTTTTATTTTTTTCTCAATTTTATTTTAATTTTTTCTTACATGAAACTTTTTGCTGGTCTTTTCACCTACAATCTTGGTCTTCTGCACTTACAAATAAATTAATAAACACCAATGACAAAAAAATAAATAAAAATTTCATCTTTTAATTTTTCACTGTTTTCTCACTTGCATCTCATAATATGTATGCTTACACGCTGTTTCATGCTTTTTTTTAATTTTTTTTTAATTTTTTTCTCAATATTTTTTTTCATTTTTTCTTACATGGAATCTTTTTCTTGTCTTTTCACCTGTATTCTCTGTCTTCTGCACCTACAAATAAAAAAAAAAATACACCCAACCAAAAAATAAATAAAAATTTCATCTTTCAATTTTTTACTTCTTTCTCACTTTAATCTTATTTTTCGTACGTTAATACGCTATATACTACTTTTATTTATTTTTTTTCAATTTTTTTTTCAATTTTTTTTTCAATTTTTTCTTACATGGAATTTTTTGTGGTCTTTTCACCTACAATCCATGATTCTTTCACCTACAATTTAAAAAACAAATGCACTTGACAAAAAAATAAATAAAAATTTCATCTTTCAATTTTTTTTTTTTATTTTCATTTGCATCTCATTTCCCATACTTTTATACGCTGTATACTGCTTTTTTTTTAATTTTTTTTTTTTTTTTTTTTTGT
>DAHXMX010000245.1 GCA_027371515.1 Neisseriaceae bacterium | reverse complement strand
AGCAACTATTAATCCACGTTGTCCTTTACCAATTGGAGCAACCAAATCAATAACACGACCAGTAATAGCCTCCGCTTGATCTTCCATCTCACGTTCTAAATGAATCTGCTTATCTGGAAATAATGGAGTTAAATTCTCAAATAAAATTTTATGTTTATTTCTTTCTGGCTCATCATTATTAACTTTATCAATCCTAACAAGTGCAAAATATTTTTCACTTTCTTTAGGCATTCTAATTTCACCATCAATAGTATCACCTGTTTGGATATTAAAACGTCTAATTAAACTTGGACTAATATATATATCATCATGGCTAGCTAAATATGAAGTATCTGGAGAACGTAAAAAACCAAACCCATCAGGCAATACTTCTAATACACCACCACCAAAAATCACTTCACCAGATTCAGCTATTTTACGTAAAATAGAGAAAATAATTTCATGTTTTCTTAATTTACTTGCGTTTTCAATATTGTACTTTAACGCCATTTCTAATAATTGCGTTATATGTAAATCTTTAATTTCAGATAAATGCATAAAAATCCATATTTAAAAAATTATATTTCAGGTTTTACTATGTTGATTGTTGATTTGCTAGATTGGAATATTAATAGAAACACCACTAGCTAATTAGATGCTTAGCTAATGGCATTATCGTAAACTAAATCAAATATTACTGTCAATAAAAGTAGTTAATTGATTCTTAGGAAGGTTTCCTACTTTGGTACCTACTACTTCACCATTTTTAATTAATAACAATGTAGGAATACCACGCACTCCATACTGTGATGCAGTAACATTGCACTCATCTACATTAACTTTAACAACTTTTACCTTACCTGCATATTCATTTGATATATCATCTAAAATCGGTGAAAGCATACGACATGGACCGCACCATTCAGCCCAAAAATCTACCAAAACTGGCAAATCAGACTTAATAGCTTCCGTTTCAAAAGTTGCATCAGTTGCATGAATAACTTTACTCATAATAATTATGACCTAAAAAATTTAATACCAACGTTATTGTACTATAATTTTAATTACTAATGTAAAAATAATTTATCTTATAACGCAAATTGTAACATACGCGTTGCTTTTCATAATTAAATTCAGCGACAATATATGTTTATACTGTATAATATAGCTAAATTAATTATTGGAGTAAATAATAATCATGAAAAAATATCAAAAACAAGCAACTATTAATCCACGTTGTCCTTTACCAATTGGAGCAACCAAATCAATAACACGACCAGTAATAGCCTCCGCTT
>DAHXMX010000244.1 GCA_027371515.1 Neisseriaceae bacterium | reverse complement strand
GAAATAATCAATAAAAATACAATTGGAACAAATTTAGCATTTGTAAGTAGTGGTAGTTTAGAAGAATATATAAAATATGTACATAATATACCGTTATTAACTCCTGATGAAGAGTTTGAATTAGCTCAAAAATGGATTGAAAAAGAAGATGTTGAGGCAGCACGAATGTTGGTTTTGTCTCATCTTAGGTTGGTGGTATCAATTGCTCGTGGTTATTTGGGTTATGGATTGCCTTTAGCTGATATAATCCAAGAGGGTACTATTGGTTTAATGAAGGCTGTTAAGAGATTTGATCCTAAATTAAATACGAGGCTTACTACATATGCAATTCATTGGATTAGAGCTGAGATTAATGATTATATAATTAAAAATTGGCGAATAGTTAAAACTGTTACTACCAAAAATCAACGTAAATTATTTTTTAATTTACGCTCATTAAAAAATGATTTAGGTGGTTTATCAGAAAACGAAGCTAATCGAATAGCTCAAGAATTAAATGTAAGTCGTAATGAAGTATTAGAAATGAATACGCGTTTGACAGGTACTGATGTTGGTATAGTTGCAGATAATAATGATGAATTTGCACCAGAGGATTGGCTATTTAATGAAGATGATATACCAGAAAATATTGTTGAACGTAAAATTATAGATGATTTGCATACAACAGGTATAGAAAAGGCCCTTAAAGTATTAGATGAACGAAGTCGTGATATCATTATTAATCGTTGGTTAGTTGATTCGGAAGATCAATTAACATTACATGATTTGGCAAAAAAATACGCAATATCAGCAGAGAGAGTGCGCCAAATTGAAGTTAAAGCGATGGAGAAGATGAAGAAATATCTAGGCGAGTGTTGTTAAATGACATTTTTGGTTTTTATTTTAACAATCTTTATTCTAGTAACTTTTCATGAGTTTGGACATTATTTATTTGCACGAATATTTAAGGTTAAAATTTTAGAGTTTTCTATTGGATTTGGTCCTGAAATTTGTAAATTTAAGACTAAATCAAATATATGGGCTATTAGAATTATACCACTAGGCGGGTATGTCAAAATGCTAGATGAGCGTAGTGGTATTGTTCCTGAAAAATTTAAAAATGTTGCGTTTAATCACAAGCATCCATTACAGAAAATTATAATTGCCTGTGCAGGACCATTTTTTAATATTCTATTTGCATTTATTGTATTTTATATGCTTGCTATTTACGGAGTTCAAGAGTTAAAGCCATATGTTGCGAGCGTTAATCCAACTATTCAAAGTGTTGCTAATTTAG
>DAHXMX010000243.1 GCA_027371515.1 Neisseriaceae bacterium | reverse complement strand
TATGACTATAATATTTCCTTAATGGTTTATTAAAATATTTCCCTTAATAAAGAACATTACTAGATTTTAGATATTAAAATGTATAAAAATTTAAATATAAAAAATAGTATCTTATTAATTTAATATATTTTTAACTTGGGGTCGCGGGGATTTGAACCCCGACGTGCAGGTAACTTCATATTTTCAAAATTCCAGATCATAATCATCGCATTAGCTCATTAACATCTGATAAACATCTGGAGCCTGCCGCGCTGCCAAGTTACGCCACAACCCCGTATGGCACATCTATATTAAGATAAACATTTATTTATATTCTATCAATTGATGTATAATTGATATAAGCTTAAAGATTAGATATATTTTTATAGATGTGTTAATAATTAAATGTGTAATATTTCCATCTTGGTGTATATATGGCAATTTCTAAAAATATCATTATATTGATTGTAGCAGTAATAATTGTCGCTATTTTTATATTTTATATGAATAGCCAAGGTAGTGTAAACACATCATCCACATCTTATGATAATATAATAGTCAGCCGTTCATTTATAACAAAATTAAGTATTATCGCAAATAATAAAACATTAAGCACAGAGATAGGCAACGGAATATCATCAAATCTACCTGTTCAAAAAACACCGTACACCATTTTAAATGTTAATGGAAAACCAGAAATTTTATACATCGGAGCTGACTATTGTCCATTTTGCGCAATAACTCGTTGGGGCTTAATATTGGCACTCATGAGATTTGGAAATTTCACTGAATTGCATTATATGACATCGAGTGCTTCCGACGCATACCCTTCAACCCCAACATTCACATTTTATAATTCAAGTTATTCGAGTTCCTTGATTAATTTCACACCTGTCGAATTACAAACAAACGTATTTGATGCAAATCTAAGTAATTATCCAAAATTACAAAACTTAACACCTTTTGAAAGCAGTACATTTTCTAAATTTAATAGGGGTGGAAGTATACCGTTTATTGATTTTGGGAATTATTCCATACAAGTGGGTGCACTAACTACTCCACAGCTAATAGATAATATGAATTGGAGTACAATAGAATCTGATTTGAATAACCCAAATACAGCACAAGCGCAAGCAATAATAGGTACGGCTGATGTATTCACATCACAGATATGTACCATACTAAATAATAGCGCACCGGCCTGCAAATAGTAGCACCACATAAATCATTTTTCTTTATCATAAATAGTGGTACGTCTCCAATAAGCTTCATTGTATTAGAATATAGTTCAATATACGC
>DAHXMX010000242.1 GCA_027371515.1 Neisseriaceae bacterium | reverse complement strand
TTTGTTCTAATGATATATTTTTATAAAAATCATGCGCTACCGCTAAAATCAATAAATCAACTTTTGGTAAATTATCCCATTCAATTAAATTAACTTTATATTCATGCAATGCTTCATCTTTATCAGCTAATGCATCATGAACATACACCTTAATATTATAATCTTCTAACTCATTAATTACATCAATAACCCGCGAATTTCGTAAATCAGAACAATTTTCTTTAAATGTTAAACCTAGAACTAAAGCTTTCATACCTTTTATGGTAATACCTTCTTTAATTGCCAATTTAACACCTTTACGCGCAATAAAGCGTCCCATATTATCATTAATCCTACGTCCAGCTTGAATAACCTGAGGAATATAACCTAATAATTCTGCTTTATAAGTTAAGTAATACGGGTCAACACCAATGCAATGACCACCTACTAATCCAGGTTTAAATGGCAAGAAATTCCATTTTGTACTAGCAGCCTTTAATACATCTGTGGTATCAATATTCATTCTATCAAAAATAATTGCTAATTCATTCATTAGAGCAATATTTAAGTCACGCTGCGTGTTTTCAATTACTTTTGCAGCCTCAGCTACTTTAATGGAACTAGCCTCATGGATACCAGCAGTCACAACACTTTTATATACTTGAGATACTATCTCTAAAGTTTTAGCATCTTGTCCAGATACAATTTTTAATATATTAGTAAAAGTACGAGTCTTATCTCCTGGGTTAATTCTTTCTGGTGAATAACCAACCGTAAAATCAACCCCAGATTTTAAACCAGAAGTTTTTTCTAATATGGGAGCACAAAACTCTTCTGTAACTCCAGGATAAACAGTTGATTCATAAACTACAATATCACCTTTTTTTAATACTTTACCAATTGTGACAGACACTCTTTCTAAAGGAGTTAAATCAGGACGATGAGCCTCATCAACTGGAGTTGGCACAGCTACAATATAAAAATCAGCTTGTTTTAAGTCATCTAAATCACTTGTAAATAATACATTTGTATTGGCTAAACTTACTGAATCAATCTCATGAGTTCTATCAAAACCATTTTTTAATTCATTTGCTCTTACTTGATCAATATCAAAACCAATACAAGTTTTATATTTCCCAAATGCGACCGCAACTGGTAAACCAACATACCCCAAACCAATAACTGAAACAATACGATTATGCATTTCATCTCTTCTTTAATTAAATTATTTACTAATTAATCTATTAAGAATAATAATTTAGTCTTTTTTTAAATAAAAAGCAGATTAGCTTAGATCTCTTGTGGAAATCAT
>DAHXMX010000241.1 GCA_027371515.1 Neisseriaceae bacterium | reverse complement strand
TTGTTGGTCCTGTCACTACTGCGATACTGTATCAATTAATCTTTGGTCATCAGTTATCATTACTCCCTACAGGTATTGCAGGGGTTAATTATGCGACATTTTTAATTCCTGGATTGGTTATGATGCAAGTATTGCAAAATTCATTTGGTAATGGTAGCAGTAGTTTAATTCAATCTAAATATTCAGGTAGTATAATATTTGTTCATTAATCTTAGTTACTAAAGAATCTAATTCAGCATTACTTAATGAAGATTTCACATGAACTACTAAGCCAATATTTTTTTTATAATATAACTCATAAAGCTTAATGTATTTTGAAAACACACCCATTGCATTATAACTACTAATTATTAAACCTTCATAGCCATCTAAAAAACCTCGCTTCAAAATATAACATTTTAGAAACATAAAAATAGCTCTAAATGGTATCATCCATAATTGTGGTCGCTTATTAGGATAATGCTGTTCTGCATAAAAAGCGCTATATAACTGCATTTTACCGATTAATTGCGCTACATTATCATAAGGAAAATGCATCAACGAACCACCATTAATCCTTATATTAGGTAATTTCTTAACAAAATCATCGTGTAACTGATTTTTAAAGCTAGTATCTTGACGATGATACACACGCATTACCCAATCATTACCCCATGAGCTAGTTTTTATTAGTTTTTGATCATAATAATTCTTACGATATACTTCGTAGATATTACCACGAATAAACTGATAATTAAGTAATATTTCAACCAAACTAGGCTCTACAACTTCATCACAGTCAACAAAAAACACCCAATCATTCTTAGCATATGATGCAGCAATATTGCGTACCTTGCCAAGCCCTTGGAATTCACACTGGTAAATGTTTACATTACTAAATTGCTTAGCAATCTCAACTGTTTTATCAGTTGAATAATTATCTAACACCACCACATCATCAAATCTAGCTAATGATTTTAAACATTTAAAAATATAACGCTCACAATTTTTAACATTAACTACTGCACTTAGCATAAATATAATTCCTTTAGCTTTAGTTTATATTTTTTAATAATCACTAACGATAATAATTCATAATAATATCGCTAATTAGTCTAATTTTATCATGTTCTAAACCATAATAAATTGGTAAACGCAATAATCGGTCACTTTCTTTAGTTGTGTACTTATCTTCACCAACAAATTCACCATATTGCAAACCTGCTTTAGCATTATGTAATGGGACATAATGAAATGCTGTCTGAATATCTTGACGTTTTAAAAATTCAATCAATTGAGTACGAGTTTTTAAATCAG
>DAHXMX010000240.1 GCA_027371515.1 Neisseriaceae bacterium | reverse complement strand
TGCAAATTCAGGATCAAATCCATCAATATCGATGCTAAAACCAATTCGATCTACACGTGAATCAAGCATCCCCCATGCCTCTTGTAGTACCACCTTAATACCGCGTTTCTGTATTTCATCAGCGTAATATATCTTTACACCCAAACGCTCTAAGATTTCATATTCAGGTTTTTCGAATGATCTAATACCAATTAATATAATATTATTATATTCAATTTTCTGTTTATCACTTAGAATATGTGTAAACTCATGATAACCATATCCAAGTAGTGCCGCAACCGGCATACCATGAATATTGCCTGAAGGTGAAGTTTCATAAGTATGCGCATCCATATGTGCATCAACCCAAATCAATCCAACCTTTTGTTGAATACAAGCATAATATTCAGCTATTCCAGACCATGTACCAATAGCTGATGAATGATCACCACCAACTACAATCGGCAAATAACCTTGAACTAAGCTATCACGACAACTAATAGCAAGCTTAGTAAAATATTCCCCTAATTTAGGTACATCATCACCCAAACCTTTATAAGTATGTATTTCATCAAACTTACACTTAAACTGTTGCTGATACTTAGTCTGTAAAAGCATTGGAGTATCAGCAGAACCTCTTGTTCCCGCACATGCATCAATTGCAGCACCAATTAACCGAGTTGTTTTACTCATTGTGTAAATACATATTCTAATTAAGTGCCGAAATTAAATTCTTAGGATCTTTAATCAATGGAATTAAATCTAAATTCTGCCCAATATTATATTTTTGAGCCAACTCAAAAAATAAACGTAAAACCGAATAATCTTCAAGAGCAAAACCTACAGAATCAAAAATTGTTATTTCATCTTTATATTCACGACCTGTTTTTTGTTTAGTAATTAATTCCCATAATTCACCATAAACAACTTTTTTAACATCTTCAGGACTTAAAAGCTGAATCTCACCTTCTATTTGTGATTGCGGGGTATATTCTACGATCAATTTACCTCTAAATAGCGTAGCAATATCAAGCTCAGTTTTTCCTGGGCAGTCACCACCTAAACCACTAATATGCATTCCAGGTTTTACCCATTTATCATCAACAACAATAACATGACCTTTACAAGCTGTGCATACAACTACAATATCAGCACCATTAACTGCTTCCTCCGCATTGTTACATTGACTAAGTTTTACATTTGTTTTAGACATATTATTTACAAATTTAATCATAGCCTCAGGATCAGTATCAAAAAACCTAATCTCTTTAATGTCACGAATTAACATATGTGCATGTGCTTGAAATTCACTTTGAGCTCCTGTCCCA
>DAHXMX010000023.1 GCA_027371515.1 Neisseriaceae bacterium | reverse complement strand
GGGGCAAGGAACGCCAAATGAAATACAACAAACAACCGATCCGTTAATTAAACAATTCTTAACCGGTAGCTCAGATGGTAAATTTAGTCATGAATTTGTAACCAAACTAAATTATTATGATTATTTGGGAGTAACAAATGGGCATTAAATTAATCAATATTATCATCAAAATAGGTCACCCACTAGCTGGTTTTATAATTAATCTTGGAAGCATGTTTCGTTTATTGTTTGAAATAATAATCAACATCTTGTATCCATTCAAAAAATTTAATTTAATTATAAAAGAAATATATTTCTGTGGTGTATTATCTATTATTATTATTTCGGTATCTGGTTGGTTTGTAGGAATGGTGCTAGCTCTACAAGGATATAATGTGCTACAAAGATTTGGTTCTACAGGTATGGTTGGCTCAATGGTTGCATTATCATTATTACGTGAGCTAGGTCCAGTTCTAAGTGCAATATTATTCGCATCTCGTGCAGGTTCTGGGATGACAGCAGAGATTGGTTTAATGAAAGCAACCGAACAACTAGACGCAATGGATGTAATGGCAATATCTCCGATTAAGCGAATAATTGCACCCAAATTTATTGGTGGTATTTTTTCAGTGCCTATTCTTGCTTGTTTATTTAATGCAAGTGGTATAATCGGAGGATATTTTGTTAGTGTTATAATATTAAAATTAGATAGTGGTATGTTTTGGTCACAAATGCAAAGCACCGTTAGCTTTCATAATGATATAATAAACGGTATCATTAAAAGCTTGGTTTTTGGTATTGCAATCACTTTAATTGCAGTATTTCAAGGATTTATGGCAAAACCAACTGCTGAAGGAGTATCTAGAGCAACAACTAAAACTGTAGTTCATTCTGCATTGGTAGTTTTGGCATTAGATTTTGTTTTAACTGCGTTCATGTTTTGAGAAGTATTATGAGACGTATAACCATTGATTTTTTAGTTGGTGTATTTGTTTTAATTGGCTTTGCTGCAATAGCATTTTTAACTATACAAGTAGCCAATCATTCAGGTATGATGAGTAACAATTATAAATCTTATACTTTATATGCCAACTTCAACAATATAGGTTCATTAAATATATCAGCTCCAGTAAAAGTATCTGGATTTAATGTAGGGCGCGTAAGTAATATAACATTAAATCAAAAAACCTATCAAGCACAAGTTACACTGCAAATAAATGACAATTATAAATTTAGTAGTGATTCATCGGCGCAAATCTTAACAACAGGTTTACTAGGAGAACAATATATCGGTCTACAATCCGGTGCGGATAGTGAATACCTAAAAGATGGTGATACAATATCAATAACTTCATCAGCACTAGTACTTGAAGATTTAATTGGTAAATTTATGACTAATATGTCAAACAAATAAAAAAGGAGAAATCATGAAAAAAATCGTTCTATCAATTATTACAGCTAGCTTATTTATGCATGGAAATGCAACTGAAGCATCTAATACAGTAAAAAATAGCAAAAATAATGCTAGTACTACTAATACTCAAATAGGCACAGCAAATTCGGTTCATGGTGTGACTTTAAATGTACCACAATGTGCTAATAATTCAGCATGCTATTTAGTTTACAACACTTCAACTCATGTGCTATCAGCTATTAATCAAGATATACCACAAAGTCAAGTACAGTCTTTAATTCAAACAGCTATTATTCCACAATTTGATTTTAATTTAATAACTAGGTATGCCTTAGGTAATAATTGGAAATTAGCAAATCCAGAACAACAAACTCAACTGGTTGACTTATTCAAACAGTTATTAATTTATACATATTCATCAGCATTATCTAAATTTAAAAACTCTTCTATAGTAATTATTAAATCAACTGAAGATACTAAAAAAGCATCTGTTATAACTGAAGTTAAATTTACTAACAACAATACTCAAAATTCAAATCAACCTATTTATGTAGAATATAATTTAGCTAAAATCAATAATGATTCATGGAAAGTATATGATGTAAAAATTGAAAATGTAAGCTTAATTACAACTTATCGTAATCAATTTAATGAAGTAGTACAACGCAGTAAAATTGACGGCTTAATTAAACAATTACAAACTAAAGTTAGCACATTAAAAGAAAATAAAGGCTAATAAATATGTTAACAATTGAAGCTCCAGCTACAATCAATCTGTTTACAATTAATGATATTTATAATCAAACAATAACTAAAATTAAACACAAAATGCAAATTAGTTATGATTTATCTAATGTTAAAGAGATTGATACTACTGGAGTTGCTTTTTTATTAGAATTAAAAAGTTACGCTAAAAAAGTAAATGCAGATATTAAATTAATTAATGCACCTACCCATTTACATGAATTATCTAAGCTGTATCAAATAATTTTATAAACTTATAATAAATAAACAAATAAATGCTAATAAAAAAAATTATTTTGTATAGTATATATTTGATTATCATATCACAAGCAACTTATGCAAGTGTCAATCAAAGTATACAATCAAATTTATCCATACAAAAAATAGAGTCTATAACACCAACTTACGATAGATTTGAAAACTATAATCGCAATGCGTATCGCATGAATGACAAATTAGATAAAGCATTTATTCGTAAAACAACGGTTGGTTATGTAACATACGTACCAGCACCAATACGCAATATGTTACAAAACTTTTTTAATAATCTACGCGACTTTGTATCTTTAGGTAATGATATCCTTCAACTAAAAGGTATGAATGCCATGAGTGATTTTATGCGTATTAGTATCAATTCAACATTTGGGATAGTTGGCATTATAGATATTTCATCACATATGGGATTAACTAGGAAAGTAAATACTTTTGGTAATACTTTAAAAGTATACGGTTGGGAAAGTAGCAGTTATTATGTTATACCTTTTTTAGGACCTTCTACGGTTCGCGATACAATTGGTATGGTACCAGATGTATTATTTAATCCAACATGGTGGCTTATATCAAATCCTTATATTTCTGTTGGATTATATGCAATTAACTCTATAGATACTCGGGCTCAATATCTAGGTTATGATGATTTATTAAATAACACAATCGACCCTTATGCAACAATGCGTGACACCTACATGCAAAGTATTGGAGAACCAATTCAAAATGAGAGTTCTTCTAACGATGTTAGTATTGATAGTTTATTAGAATAAGAGCATGACACTAACAATACAGAATCTAACAATAAATAATAAAACAATTAATATTGTTTAGTCAAATTACCAGATTTTAATAAATAATGCTGCGTGGTCTTTTTCGCTACTTCTATATCATGCGTTACAAGCACCAAACTAGTTTTAAGTTCTTGTTGTAAATTTAAGAATATATCCAACACTTTATCGCTAGTTATATTATCTAAGTTACCAGTTGGCTCATCAGCAAATACAATTTGCGGATTATTAATTACTGCTCGAGCAATAGCAACCCGTTGACGTTCGCCACCTGATAACTGCCCTGGAAAATGCTGAGATCTACCAATCAAACCAAGACGTGACAATAAATGATGCGCAAACTCAATCTTTTCTAGATTAACTTTACCTTGAATTTTAATTGGCATTAAAATATTTTCTAGCGCAGTGAATTCAGGTAATAAATGATGAAATTGATAAATAAATCCAAGCTTCGTATTTCTAATCCGGCAAATCTGATTATCGTTTAAACTAGTTAATTCTTGATTGTCAATATAAACTTGTCCATGAGTAACAACATCAAGTCCAGCCAATAAATGAAGTAAAGTGCTTTTACCACTACCAGAACTTCCAGTAATGCTAACAGTCTGTCCTTTCAAAATCTCTAAATTAATATTATTAAGAATATCTAATTTAGTATCACCTTGAATATATGACTTACTTAAATTAACACATTTTAATACTATATCACTCATAACGCAATGCCTCTACAGGGTCTGTACTTGCAGCTTTACGACTTGGATATATGGTAGCTAATATACTTAATACAATAGATACTATAAAAATATAAATTACATCATGTATATTGATTTGCGACGGCAAATAATCAATTAAATATACATCAGCACTAACCAATCTAGCACCCGTCAATTTTTCAAAAAAATGCACGATTTCACCAATATAAGTAGCAAGAATTAAACCTAAAATAGTACCACAAACTGTTCCAGCAATACCGGCTAAACCACCTTGAATAATAAAAATATTCATAATATTTTTACGACTAGCACCAATAGTACGCAATATCGCAATATCTGCCTTTTTATCATTAACACTCATTACTAATGTTGATACCAAATTAAATGCTGCAACAGCAACAATTAAAGTTAAAATAATAAACATCATTTTCTTTTCCATTTTCACAGCAGCAAAATAATTTTGATGTTGATCAATCCAATCACTAACAATAATATTATTCGGCAAGTGATTTTCAAGTTTAGTTTTAATTTGATTAGTCAGCATTACATCATCTACTTTTAATCTAACTCCAGTAACTGTATTTCCTTTTTTAAATAAAACTTGTGCATCAGATAAGTTAATCAATGCTAGCGAACTATCATATTCATACATATGTAAATTAAAAACCCCACTAACTGTAAATTGTTTTAGCCTAGGCAACATGCCAGCTGGAGTTATTTGACCATCTGGAGTTATTAGTGTAATTTTATCACCAATACTAACACCTAACTGATTAGCTAAGATTTCCCCAATAACAATGTTAAATTTACCAGGAACTAGATTATTAATTTTACCATTTACAATACTCTTACTAATATTATCTACTTTATCTTCATAGTTAATATCTATACCTCGTACTAAAATACCACTTACATTACCATCAAAAGATACTAATGCTTGTCCATCGATATATGGGGCATAATTTAGAATATGCATATCACTAGTTTTAGCAAAATCAGCAATACTATGCCAATTTGACAATGAACCACTTGCATCCATTAACTGCATATGTGAAGTAACACCAATAATCTTACTTCTTATTTCACGTTGAAAACCATTCATTACTGATAATACAGTAATTAAAGCGGCCACACCAAGGGCAATACCGATAATGGAAACTAACGATATAAACGACACAAAACCATTTTTTTGTTTTGCCTTTAAATATCTAAGCCCAATATCCAACTCAAATTTACTAAACATTTATGGTTCTTCCTACATCATATTTATTTTCTATATTAGACATCAATTGAATAAAAAAATCCCGTAACTGAATTGGATCGATACCCATCAACACACCATCATCAAAAGCATCTTGCACTAAAGATTGAATTTCATCAATATTTTGCTGCATAACCTTGATTTTTTCAACACAAGATATAATTTCACCTTTAGGTGTCTTCCAAATAGGGGTTTTCATATATTAATTGCCATGTTTTTTCTTAGATTTAACATTATTTTTTTTACTAATATTCCGCCTATAACTATGAGATTTATGTTTGGTTAATTTGTTTTTTTTATAATGTTTTGATTTTGTAGATCGACTACGAATACGACCAGCTGGTAATGCCTCATTAGTCACATCTTGATAGTTTTGAAGACTTACATTACCACTATCGTCTACATCTTCTTCAATAATGCGTTTGGCACCATTTAATTTAGAACGCCAAGCTGAATTTAATTCAGTAATTTGAATAACCTCACCAGTACGCGGAGATTGAATAAATTTATTATTACCAATATACATTCCAACATGTGTATTGCGTCCACGTCTAGTATTAAAAAATAATAGATCCCCTGGTTCTAAATCAGAAACACTAACCCGCCTGCCAACGCGTGCCATCTGGGATGCTGTTCTTGGTAATGTAATACCTAAAGACTTTTGATACACATATCGAATATAACCGCTACAATCAAGACCGGATTGTGGTGTATTGCCACCCCATTTATATGGGACACCAATTAAACTAATAGACTGTAATAACATATTCCCAATAGCATCATTATTATCATCATCACTACTTACATCATCAGGACTTGCAAAAAACCGATGTAGTCTTAAATAGTAAAACAATTCCCATGAACCCAATAATTATTATTTTCTTTATCTGCATCTTTATTTTTTAATACCAATTTAATAACAACATTATATTTAAATTATATACGGCAGTAATTTTCTCATATTTTTAATGATAATAAATATTTTTATTCAAAAATAAGCTACAGTTACAAAGAAAAAATATGTAAAAACTGGTATAATTGTGCTTTATTTATTTTACAATTAGAACGTTATGGATCATAAATACGAAGCAAACAAATTATTAAAACGACTAAGAGCAAATGTAGGTCGTGCAATTCAAGATTACAACATGATTGAAAATGGCGATCGCGTAATGGTATGTTTATCAGGAGGAAAAGATAGTTATACAATGCTCGATCTGTTATTACAACTCCAACAGATTGCTCCAATTCAATTTGAAATAATTGCAGTTAATTTAGATCAAGGACAACCAGGGTTCCCAAAACATATTCTACCTGACTACTTAAATAAACTGAATATCGAATATAAAATAATAACTGAAGATACATATTCAACAGTAAAACGAGTAATTCCTGATGGTAAAACCACATGTGGATTATGCTCAAGATTAAGACGCGGTATATTATATCGTGTAGCACAAGAATTAAAAGCCACAAAAATCGCATTAGGGCATCACCGAGATGATATTTTAGAGACTTTTTTCTTAAATATGTTTTATGGCGGCAAATTAAAAGGTATGCCAGCTAAATTAGTCAGTGATGATGGTAAAAATATAGTTATTCGCCCATTAGCCTATTGTATAGAAAAAGATATCATTAAATATGCCACTGAAAAAAATTTTCCTATCATTCCATGTAATCTATGCGGATCTCAACCTAATTTACAAAGACAAGTAATTAAAGAAATGCTAATTGCGTGGGATAAACAATACCCAGGACGTATTGCAACTATGTTTCGTGCTTTACAAAATACAATCCCGTCGCATTTAATGGATAATCAATATTATGATTTTAAAAACCTAACCGCTACAGGTACCGCTAATAGTGAAGGAGACAAGCTGTTTGATATAGATGACAGTTTTGATAAATTTAATGGATTAATTCAAGCGATTTAATGCTGTCCAGTTGAACCAAATCCACTACCAGCACGTTCAGTGAGTGTAAAATCTTCAACTATATCAAATCCAACCTGAATAACAGGTACAATTACTAATTGGGCAATTCGCTCCATTGGATTTAATTCAAAAGGAATATTACCACGGTTCCAAACTGATACAAATAATTGCCCTTGGTAATCAGAATCAATCAATCCAACTAAATTACCTAATACAATTCCATGTTTATGCCCAAGACCTGAACGAGGTAAAATCATTCCACACATATTGCGATCTTCAATATAAATAGCAATTCCTGTTGGGATTAAACTAGTATCACCAGGCTTTAAGATAATAGAATTATCAATGCATGCTCTTAAGTCTAAACCAGCAGAACCTTCAGTTGCGTAATGCGGTAAATAATCTTTCATTTTAGAATCAATAATTTTTACTTTTATTTTATTCAGCATAATTAATTTCCATTAATAAATTGCATGGGATCAAGTGGTTTACCATTCTTACGTATCTCAAAATGTAACATTGCGCTTCCATTATCAGTACCCATTTCAGCAATTTTGTCACCACGATTAACTGTAGCACCCTCTTGCACTAAATTAACCTTATTATGTGCATATGCAGTTAAATAGCCATCACTATGCTTAATAATAATTAAATTCCCATAACCTTTCAGACCATTACTACTATATACCACCTTACCACTATTAGAGGCAATAACTTTTTGTCCAGCCTTACCTAAAATATTTATACCTTTTTTAGCTTGCGAAAATGGCTGAACAACACCTGATGTTGGAACTAACCATTCATTTCCTGAACCTACCACTAAATTATTAGCACTCGCTATTGATTGTTTATTTTTATTGTCATTCACTTCAACAACCTGCTGCTGTATCGGTGATTCTGATGGTTTACTTAATGAACCAAGCTTCACTTCTTCTTGATTTGACTGATTATTTTTAGCAACAGATACTACAGGAATAGCAACGGGTTTAATATAATTCGGAATATTAGTTCCATTTTCAATAGGAGCTGGGGTATTACGAGAAGCACAACCTAACAAACCAATCAAAAATAAACACCATATTATTAATTTTAACATCACTACTAACCTTGTTTAAGAATTTCAGCAAGTTGAGATAACTGTTCATGTGCTGTTGGGAATATTTCTAAAGGAGTAATTGATACATATTCACCACCTTTTGCTACCATAACATCACTATTTGCAGCGCCTAATCGTATCAGACCTGAATCACCCTGCCAATATACAGTCTGACCACGCGGTGTAATTTGTTTTTCAAATGGTAGATGAAGCTCACGTCGTCCAAGTGTAGTTGCTACAAAACCTTTTATATTTTCAAGTGCTGTATTAGGGATATTTATGTTCCATAAAAACTTATTTATAAGCAGATTCTTATTATACTTGATTAACTCTACCAACTGCAACACTATCTCAGCTGCTGCTTTTAAATGATTAAATTGTCGTCCAGGAGTTGAGAAAGCTAATCCGCTTACCCCATTTAATACACCCTCACGTGCAGCACCAACAGTACCCGAATAATAAATATCCTCACTTAAATTTTCACCCATATTAATTCCAGAAATAACTAAATCAGGATAATTAGCAACATCTTTATATACGTATTGCAACCCCAATCGTACGCTGTCAGCTGGAGTTGAAGCAACACAATATATTCGTTCACTAATTTGATGAATTGTTACAGGATTATATACAGCTATAGAGTGCCCCGCACCACTACAGTTACGTTCAGGAGCAACAAGTGTCACATCATAACCATTTGCCATTAATATATCAAAAACTACATTAACACTTTCGGCAGTAAATCCATCATCATTAGTTAAAAGTATCTTCATCATAACCTAATTATTTTAATAGGTCTCAATTATAACACATTTGACATAATTCTGTGATTGTATCGTGACAGCTGGTGAATTTAAATCTGAATTGGTTCAATATTTAATCTAATGTTATATACATTATATACTTGTTTAATAATATAATTTGCAAGATTTAATACATCTGTTTTATTAGCGCCACCACCTAAATTAACTAAAACCAGAGCTTGTTTATCATAAATACCAACTTTACCTAAAGAATAACCTTTAAGCCCCAAATTATCAATTAACCAACCAGCTGATATCTTAACGTGTTGATCATCAACTGGATAAATAGGTAGCTTTGTATACTTTTGTTGCAATAATTTAGCATGCTCGATACCCAAAATAGGATTATGAAAAAAACTTCCCACATTACCTATAACATTTGGATCTGGCAATTTGCTTGATCTAATCTTAATAACCTCATTACGTAAATCCAACGCTTGTGGTTTAGAATATTGTTTCATATTATGAACCAAATCACCATATGTAATATTTAACTTTGCTACATTTAATAGCTTAAAGGTAACAGATACTACGATATAATGCTGCTCACGCTTAAATCTGCTGTCACGATATTGGAATAAACATTCGCTATTAGAGAAAATATGCATCTCACCTGTTATGATGTTAAATACTTCAACTTCATGAATAAAGTCTTTAACCTCAACACCATAAGCACCGATATTTTGTATTGGTGCAGCACCAACAGTACCTGGAATAAGACTTAAATTTTCTAGTCCATAACAACCATTAACTAGGCTATAATAAACAAAATGATCCCAATTTTCACCAGCAGCAACTTTAACTAAACTATGCTCTTTATCATATTTAGTAATCACAATACCTTTTAAATGATTATGAATGACTAATCCGTTATATTCATCTGGTAAAATAATATTACTTCCACCGCCTAAAACAAAAAATTTAAGCTTTGCAATATTGATATAATTTCGCAAATCGTTTAATTGATTAATTTGAGTTAGTTTAACATAATACCTAGTTTTACTTAATAAGTGTAATGTATTATATTTTTCTAAATCAACATTCTCAAATATTTGCACTATCTAATCTTTCTAATTGCATAAACAACTACAATAAAACCAACTAATGCAAAAAACGGATACATTAAAACTGTCAAATAATAATCTTGTTGAATATTTCTCAATGTAAATATCGGATAATTCTTCAAAAAATGCACCTTATCTAAAATTTTACCAAATAAAACTTGGCCTACATAACCACCAATAATAATAAAGGTATTATTTACCGCTAATGCTGTTCCCGTTAATTCTTTACTAACAAATTTAGGTATAATTGAAAATGCTACAATTACACCAGTAGTAGTAACCCCACCTAATATAGCAACAACAGATAATTGTACATATGAAAAAAGAACCGGAATAGCCATATAACAATAAGTAATCAAGCTCATTAATGATAAAACAAATAATCCAATTTTACATCGATTAAGCGTATTAACAAAGAAACCAATAATAACATTTGTCACAAAAAACGCTATCCAATATAAACTAGCTAAATGTAATGCCTGATCAACGTTATATTTATGCATATGTATCATATAATATTTAAGCCAGTATCCCGCAAAAGACATCATGATTAACCAAGCACAAAACGAATAAATAAAAACTGCTAATAACCGTTTATTTTTTAATAAAGAAATAGCTTGATTAAGCGATGTTTTTAAACTACTTGTTGCAGAACTTTGATAAATCAAACCTCTACTAAAAAACAAACTAAATATAAGTAACACAAGGCAAAAAATCACAATCATTGCATTAGCAATATTCCAACCAAAATTAATTAATAAATTATTAAATGTGGTAGTAGCAATAATTGCACCTAAAGTACTAATACCTTCTACTAAGCTCACATAAATCACTAAGTGTTTAGCTGGAAAATACTTTACCGCAATAAATATTCCCGAAATATAACCAACAGAGCAACCAAGTCCAGTTAAAGCTCTTCCTAAAATAATTAAGACACTATTACTTCCAATTAAATAAAATAAACTACCTAAAGCAGTAAAAAACAACCCTATAGGTAGAACCCATTTTATTCCATATTTATCAAAAATAATTCCAACAGGAATTTGCATTATTGCATATGTCAATAAATAAAATGATGCTAAATTAATTACATTTGCAGTTGTTAAACCTAAAGTATGAGTAAAATGATCTGCTGTATTAACTGGTAATACTTGCAAAAAAAATGACATTCCCGCAAAACATAATCCAATTATAAATAATAAATATACTTTGATATTCTGCTTTAACATAAAATCAACCTATAATTAGCTAAATAATGCGTTATTATACAATAATTAATTTTCAATTTAATTGAAATTTACTAACTTAATCAATCAATAATATTACATAGTTAAATAAGTATTATACTTACCACCAGCAGCAAAAGCACCACTAGCTTCAACGGTAGTTATTTCACTGTTATATTCTTTAATACCACGCTTTATAATACAATCGTGACGCGCATTGATAATTACAGCCACATCATCATGCCCAAGGATTAATTTTAATACTTCACTAATTTGACGACTTAAACGTTCTTGTAGTTGCGGGCGATGACTAAAAAAATCAACTATTTTGTTTACACAACTTAAACCAATTACTTTATCTGTTATACAATACAATACAGTAGCACTGCCAGTTATTGACGTCATATGATGCTCACATACTGAATTAACCGTAATTCCTTTAGCAATAACAGGACTAACATAAGAATAGCTATTATTAGTAACACTAATGTCAGGAAAATTTGTATAATCAAGCCCATAAAATAACTCATTTAAATAATAATCAATTACACGGCGTGGAGTATCATATAACTCATCACATTCAACTAAAAATCCAAACTGAGCTAAAAAATCACCATACATAGTCTCTAATTTCG
>DAHXMX010000239.1 GCA_027371515.1 Neisseriaceae bacterium | reverse complement strand
TTTGAGTTTATTTATTTCAGTGATAAAATCTTGATAACTACGAATATAATCTGATTCGTCGTAGAAATCATTAGCTAATACCATTAATACACAATCAGGGCTAAAGTTAAACATTTCATGCCACACATAAGGAGGTAACATTAGACCAGTATAATTATTGTCAAGCTTTATAACTTCAACACTATATCCATCATCCATCAAGAACTCACAACTACCTTTAACACATACAGCCATTTGTTGCAAATTATGGTGAGCATGAAATCCACGACGTATACCTTCCTTAGTATCACATAAATAGTATACGCGCTTAATCTCAAAAGGTATTTCTTTATTGTTTTCTATTACAACAAGATTACCTCTGTCATCACCCTTTTTATGTAAACTAATTAATTGAGATTTCATTATTTATCTATCCATTTAACATACGATAATTCATTATACATATTATAACCCAATAATAATAACCATCAAATATTGTGAATAACCTATCACATTTCTCGTCAAAATCAGAATTAATAATACCACACTACAAAATATACTATCTTGTTAAACCAAAACTGTTTCATGTTAACACCTAAACACTAATAACTTCACTAATTTAAAATTTAATAAAGTAACTACAATCGTTACTAATAACTGAGCTTCTATTTTTGGTGTGTGAGCATAATTCACAACCACATATAACAAACTAATGTTTATAAGATATGCAACAAGATAAACTACACTATATTTTGTTAAATCAGAAAAATGTAATTTGTGATTAAATACAAACCATGCATTAAATAAAAACCCCTCAAGTATGCCTAACACATAACAAAAAGTTGAAGATATTAGATACGGAGTACCTATATTCACTAGTATTGCATATATTATAAAAGTAATTGCGGTATTAAGCACACCAAAAAATACGTATTTAAGAAGTTGTTTATTCTTGTTGATCATTAATACCTTCTTTTTCAGCAATAATGAAAGCGGGACGCTTTCTACTTTCATCCAAGGTACGCCATAAATATTCACCAATCATGCCTAATATGATAAGCTGTATACCAAACGTAAATAAAATTAAACAAACGATGGATGTCCAACCAATAATTGGTACATTCATAAATAAGCGTTCAATCATTAATAACAACATTAGTGCAAAACTAGCAAATGAGATCAATGAACCACCGACAATTGTCATACGTATAGGGGCATATGAAAACGCTAAAATTGAATCCATAAAGTATTTAATTTTTTTGGATAAAGTCCATCTAGACTCTCCTATTTCACGAGCTCTACGAACATATGAAATTTGTTCAGTTTTAAATCCACACC
>DAHXMX010000238.1 GCA_027371515.1 Neisseriaceae bacterium | reverse complement strand
ATGTTACAAGGGTTCTCTGTTTACTAAATTAAACGAGCTTTTAAATTATTATTAATAGCTTCCAAGAATTCTTCTGTATATAAGTATTGACTAGAATCTACTTTATTACCATGAATACATACTGCTAAATCTTTAGTCATTTTACCAGATTCAACAGTTGCTACACACACA
Source organism: Neisseriaceae bacterium (assembly GCA_027371515.1). Lineage (GTDB taxonomy): Bacteria > Pseudomonadota > Gammaproteobacteria > Burkholderiales > UBA11063 > Aquella. The sequence continues at coordinate 1,146 of DAHXMX010000238.1, read as the reverse complement.
TCTTCAAGTGTTTTACAAAAATCTATTAGTGCTTGATTATTATCAAGTTTACCACGATGCGCCAGACCACGTGTCCAAGCAAATATTGAAGCAATTGGATTAGTTGAAGTTTTTTTACCTGCTTGATGATCACGATAATGACGAGTTACGGTACCATGAGCAGCCTCAGCTTCAATAGTCTTACCATCTGGAGTTATTAATACTGATGTCATAAGCCCTAATGAGCCAAAACCTTGTGCAACAATATCAGATTGTACATCACCATCATAGTTTTTACATGCCCATACAAAATTACCATGCCATTTTAAAGCTGAAGCCACCATATCATCAATTAAGCGATGCTCATAAGTAATACCAACTTTTTCATATTTAGTTTTAAATTCATTATCATATATTTCTTGAAAAATATCTTTAAATCTACCATCATACTTTTTAAGAATTGTATTTTTAGTGGATAAATAAAGTGGCCATTGTTTAGCCAAAGCCATATTGAAGCATGCATAAGCAAATCCACGAATAGATTCATCTGTATTATACATCCCCATAGCTACGCCATCACCATTATAATTAAATACTTCATGAGTTTCTGGAACTCCATTTTCAGGAGTATAAGTAATAGTTAATTTACCTTTGCCTTTAGTCACAAAATCAACTGCTTTATACTGATCTGCATGCGCATGACGACCAATTACAATTGGAGCTGTCCAATTTGGCACTAGACGTGGTACATTTTTACAAATAATTGGTTCACGAAATACTGTACCATCAAGAATATTACGAATTGTACCATTAGGTGATTTCCACATTTTTTTTAATTTAAATTCAACAACTCGTGCTTCATCTGGTGTAATAGTTGCACATTTAATTCCAACATTATACTGCTTAATAGCATTAGCAGCATCTATAGTAACTTGATCATTAGTTAAATCCCTTGAGGTTATACCTAAGTCATAATATTTAATATCAAGATCTAAATATGGTAGTATTAATTTATCTTTAATAAACTTCCATATAATACGTGTCATTTCATCGCCATCTAGTTCAACAACAGGATTAATAACTTTAATTTTTTGCATGTTTCCACCTTTTATAAATAATTAAGATTGGGTTTAGAAAAGAAAACCCTATTGATGCAGATGATGGAGT
>DAHXMX010000237.1 GCA_027371515.1 Neisseriaceae bacterium | reverse complement strand
AACGATAATAACAATAACGATAATAATAACAACGATAATAATAATAATAACAATGCTAATAATAATAATGATAATAATAATAACAACATTAATAATAATAATAACAATAACAATAATAATAATAACGATAATAATAATAATAATAATAATAATAATAATAATAACAATAATAATAATAATAATAATAACAACGATAATAATAATGATAATAATAACAACAACAACAATAATGATAATAATAACGATAATAATAATAATAATAATGATAATAATAATAATGATAATAATAACAATAATAATAATGATTATAATAATAATGATAATAATAATGATAATAATAATAACAATAATAATAATAACAATAATAATAATAATAATAATAATGATAATAATAGCAATAATAATAACAATAATAACAATGATAATAACGATAATAATAATAACAATAATAATAACGATAATAATAATGATAATAATAATAACAATAATAATAATGATAATAACAATAACGATAATAATAATAATAACAACAACGTTAATAATAACAATGCTAATAATAATAATAATGATAATAATAACAACATTAATAATAACAACGATAATAATAACGATAATAATATTAACGATAATAATAACAACGATATTAATAATAACGATAATAATAACAACGATAATAACAATAACGATAATAATAACAACGATAATAATAATAATAACAATGCTAATAATAATAATGATAATAACAACAATAATAATAATAATAATAATAACAACGACAATAATAATAATAACGATAATAATAATAATAATAATAATAATAATAATAATAACAATAATAATAATAATAATAATAACAACGATAATAATAATGATAATAATAACAACAACAACAATAATGATAATAATAACGATAATAATAATAATAATAATGATAATGATAATAATGATAATAATAATAACGATAATAATAATAATAATAACGATAATAATAACGATAATAATAATAATGATAATAATGATAATAATAATGATAACAATAATAACGATAATAATAATAACAATAATAATAACAACGATAATAATAACAACGATAATAATAATGATAATAATAACAACAATAACAATAATAATAACGATAATAACAATAATAATAATAATAACAATAATAATGATAATAATAATAATAATAATAATAATAATAATAACAACGATATTAATAATAACGATAATAATAACAACGATAATAACAATAACGATAATAATAACAATGATAATGATAATAACGATAATAATAATAATAACGATAATAATAATAATGATAATAATG
>DAHXMX010000236.1 GCA_027371515.1 Neisseriaceae bacterium | reverse complement strand
TCCATTCCAAGATGCGTAGTGTAATGAAGTAGTGTTATCATCATTTGTAACGTTAACGTTAGCTCCAGCGGCTAATAACACTTTCACAACATCAAGATGTCCTTTCCAAGATGTATCATGTAATGGAGTATCGTTATTATTATTTGTTGCGTTAATGTTAGCTCCAGTAGCTAACAACACTTTTACAACCTCTGTTCGTCCATTCTCAGATGCGTAGTGTAATGGAGTAGTGTTATCATCATTTGTAACGTTAACGTTAGCTCCAGCGGCTAATAACACTGTCACAACATCAAGATGTCCTTTCCAAGATGCTAGGTGTAATGGAGTATCGTTAATAATATCTGTAGCGTTAATGTTAGCTCCAGCAGCTAACAACACTTTTACAACCTCTGTTCGTCCATTCTCAGATGCGTAGTGTAATGGAGTAGTGTTATTATTACCTGTAACGTTAATGTTAGCTCCAGCAGCTAATAACACTTTCACAACGTCTTGATGTCCTTTTCGAGATGCGAAGTGTAATGAAGTATCGTTAATAATATCTGTAGCGTTAACGTCACCTCCAGCAGCCAATAACATTGTCACAACGTCTTGATGTCCTTTTCGAGATGTGAAGTGTAATGGAGTATCGTTAATAATATCTGTAGCGTTAACGTTGCCTCCAGCAGCTATTAACACTTTCACAACGTCTTGATGTCCTTTCCAAGATGCTAGGTGTAATGGAGTATTGTTATCATCATTTGTCGAATTAACGTTAGCTCCTGTGGTTAACAACTTTTCAACTTCAGCAAGATTGCCCGTTTCACAGGCTTTAAATATATCAGCCATTTGATATTTTAATTAATATAATTAGATTCATTTACAGATGATAATCTGTAAACTATTGATGTTCTTAAGGTATTAACATTGTTACACATAGTATACCGGATTTAATTTATGTAGCTAATACTTTCACAACCTCTTAATATTCATGATGAAGAAGCTAAAGTTACTGGAGTTTCACCTTTGTTATTTTTAATATTGACTTTACTTCTAGCAGCCAATAACACTGTCACAACATCTTTATGTCCTTTCCGAGATGCTATGTGTAATGGAGTATTGTTACCATTATTTGTAGCGTTAACGTTAGCTCCAGCGGCTAATAACACTGTCACAACGTCTTGATTTCCATTCCAAGATGCGAAGTGTAATGAAGTATCGTTAACATTATTTGTAGCGTTAACGTTAGCATCGGCAGCCAATAACATTTTTACAATATCCTGATGTCCATTCAAAGATGCGAAGTGTAATGAAGTGTTGTTAATAATATTTGTCGCGTTAACGTTAGCTCCTGTAGCTATTAACACT
>DAHXMX010000235.1 GCA_027371515.1 Neisseriaceae bacterium | reverse complement strand
TTTAGGTCTTGGTTGTATTGCAACTGGTACTGGATTATTAAAGCCTAATATTTCAGTAATGGTATTCCAACTATTAATCTATATGTTAGGCATAATGTTATACCTGCGGTTAGAGGTGTATATATTGCTAAAGTTATAATTGAAGGTAGATTATATCAAGGTATTGCAAGTATTGGAATTAATCCAACAGTTAATGATAGTAAGCATTTTAAATTTGAAGTACATTTATTAGATATTGATGAAAATCTGTATGGTAAAATAGCTCAAATTGAGATAGTTAAATTTGTACGTAATGAAATTAAATTTGATTCAATGGAAGAATTATTTGTACAAATTTATAAAGATATCCAAGATGCTAGAGATTATTTTAGGTGTAATCAAGTGGGTTTGAATTAATATTATTTTAGTGTGGGTTAAACAAATGTTAAATTTAAGTAATCATCCAAAAAGTCTGTTTAGTTTGTTTTTTACTGAAATGTGGGAACGTTTTAGTTTTTATGGGTTAAATGCGATATTAGTATTGTTTTTAACTAAATCTGCACATATTCAAGAAAATTTGGCACTTATTATATTAGGTAGCTATGTAACATATGTCTATCTATCTACTACTCTTGCAGGTTTTTTAGCGGACCGTATCTATGGTTATACTCGCGTTGCTTTTATTGGAGGTGTTTTTATTTTATCGGGGCACATTTTTCTTGCGTTATCTGGTATAAATTTTAATATTTTTTATTTAGGTCTTGGTTGTATTGCAACTGGTACTGGATTATTAAAGCCTAATATTTCAGTAATGGTAGGTAAATTATATAATGGTGATGATGAGAATATTCGTGTACAAGGTTTTAATATATATTATATGGGGATTAATATTGGTGCGATATTAGCGCCTACTATGGTTGGCTTTGTTGCTGAAAAAATTTCTTGGCATGCAGGCTTTAGCTTAGCTGCTGTTGGAATGGCATTAGGTTTATATATATTTAAACGCGGTGAAGTTAATTATCCTACAAATTGTAAATTAGTCAATTTGCAAATTATTAATAGTAGATTTATTGGGATTAAATTATCGCTTTGGATTTATTTTTTATTGATGTTGTTATCATTGATTTTTGCTACTTTATTAGCTAATCCAGTGAGTTCGACCATTGTATCTGGTATTTGTTTAATTATTTTATTAGGATATATTATTTTATTATGGCGCAAACTAACTCCACATGAACGAAGTAATGTATGGATAATATTAGTATTATCTATATTTTCGGTTAGTTATTGGACATTGTCTAATCAAACGATTGCTAGTTTACCAACTTTTATGGATAGAGTAGTCGATTTGTATTATTTTGGGATTAATATACC
>DAHXMX010000234.1 GCA_027371515.1 Neisseriaceae bacterium | reverse complement strand
TGCAAAACGTCATATTAAATAAATTATATTATTGTATATTATATTAGAAGAATTAAAGCATAATGGACTATAAAAACACCGTTAATTTATTAGAAACTCCATTTCCGATGCGTGGTGACTTAGCTCGTCGTGAACCAGACATGTTAAATAAATGGAAAGATCGTTATCAAAAGCTGCGTCAAATTACTAAAGGGCGTGATAAATTTATTCTTCATGATGGACCACCTTATGCAAATGGTGATATTCATATTGGTCACGCGGTTAATAAAATATTAAAAGATATTATCATTCGCAGTAAGACTATTGCAGGCTTTGATGCGCCATATGTCCCAGGCTGGGATTGTCATGGATTACCAATTGAATTAAGTATCGAAAAAGAATTTGGTAAAAATTTAGACCCTAAGATTTTTCGGCAAAAATGTCGTGAATTTGCAGAACGTCATATTGATGCGCAGCGCCGTGACTTTATCCGTTTAGGTATATTAGGTGACTGGTATAATCCATACAAGACAATGAATTTTGCCACTGAGGCTGATATTGTAAGATCATTAGGTGAGATTTACAATAACGGATTTATATTCCGTGGAGTAAAGCCTGTGCATTGGTGTATAGACTGCTCTTCTGCATTAGCTGAAGCGGAAGTTGAGTACCAAGATAAGATTTCGCCCATGATTTATGTTAAGTTTAACTTAAATAAACAACAAAATCACCCTAAATATAATACGCTATTTGAAGGCAAATTAGCATTATTTAGCGATAAAGTAAATGCTGTTATTTGGACCACTACACCTTGGACCTTACCTGCTAATCAAGCTATTTGTTTAGGTAGTGATATTGAATATTCTTTAGTATATTTTCAAGATGAATATTTAATCTTAGCCACTAAATTAATTAAAAATGTATTAGGTGAAGATGCCGTTTTTGAGGTTGTCGCTACAGAAATAGGACTTAATCTTGAAAAGTTATTATTTATTCATCCATTTTATGATAAAGTAGTATCAATAATTTTAGGTGAGCATGTAACAACTGATTCTGGTACTGGATTAGTGCATACTGCTCCAGCTCACGGTCATGAAGATTATATTGTTGGGCTAAAATACAATCTTGATTTACATAATCCAGTAGGTGATGATGGTAAATTTATTGCTAATACTATGTTTTTGGCTGGTTTAACAGTTTGGCAAGCTAATAATGAAGTAATTAACCTATTAAAAGCTAGGTCACGGTTGTTAAAATCTGGTCAACTAGAGCATAGCTATCCACATTGCTGGCGACATAAAACCCCATTAATCTTTAGAACTACAGCCCAATGGTTTATTAGTATGGATAAATTAGGGCACCAGCATCAATTTACATTA
>DAHXMX010000233.1 GCA_027371515.1 Neisseriaceae bacterium | reverse complement strand
GTTGTTCATCAATTAACTTAAAATAATCAGTTAATTTATCTAATGTATAATCAAGTAAATTAACTTTATTTATACTTTCCATTATTACCTTGTTCTTGAACAGATTTCATTTGCCGAGAAAAAATATGCAATTTCGTTTTTAGCATTCTCTAAGCTATCTGAACCATGCACAGCATTTTCATCAATACTATCAGCAAAATCAGCACGTATGGTACCTGGTTTAGCATCTTTAGGATTAGTAGCACCCATTATTTCACGATGACGCTCAACTGCATTTTCACCTTCCAAAACTTGAATCATAATCGGTCCTGAAGTCATAAACTTAATTAAATCTTTAAAAAAAGGACGCTCTTTATGCACAGCATAAAATCTACTCGCTTCATCTTCAGTTAAATGTTTCATTTTAGCTGCCACGATTTTTAAGCCATTTGCTTCAAAACGCGCATAAATTTGTCCGATAATGTTTTTAGCAACAGCATCAGGTTTAATGATTGATAATGTTTGTAATACAGGCATTTTTCACTCCATTCTTATATATAATTTTTGACCCGTAATTATATCAAAGTTTAAGTATCAACAATAAATTAATAACTATTTTTTTGATAATGCTTAAATTGACATTTAATACCATTTTCAGTTTGTATTTCACTTTGTGAAATTAAAATCCATTCTGTAATATCAATATTAGGAAAAAATGTAGTGGGATTATCAACCACATAATCAATAATTGTTACATGTAATTCATGAGCTATAGGCAGTGCCTGTTCAAATATTTGTCCACCTCCAATAATACATATCTCTTCATATTCATGATATGCCTCTATTGCTTTAAATAAACTATTATATGTAATAACCTCTGGATAACTCCAATTAATATCACGAGTAATAACCACATTATCACGCCCTGGTAATACACGACCTATAGATTCAAAAGTTTTTCGCCCCATAATAATAGGCTTACCCATAGTTATTTGCTTAAAATGCTTTAAATCTTCAGGTATGTACCATGGTAATTGATTATTTACTCCAATAACATTATTTTGATTCATAGCTACCACAATAGTTATTTTGGGCTGCATAAAAACTCCTAATATCATAACAAATTAAAATAAAAAAACCAAATTTAATCTTGACTAATTATACATTAGGTAGTATAATTACCAACTTAGCAAATTGCCGAAATGGTGGAATTGGTAGACGCGCCGGACTCAAAATCCGGTTTAGGTAACTAAGTGTGGGTTCAAGTCCCACTTTCGGCACCAAATAATAATAAAAATAGCCATACACTATACAGTATGGCTATTTTTTTGATTAACTTAGAGTAGATTTTATGCTGTGCATAAAGAGCGTCCTTTTTTTAAAGATTTAAT
>DAHXMX010000232.1 GCA_027371515.1 Neisseriaceae bacterium | reverse complement strand
GATGGTATCGAATAACCAGAGATTTGCATTAAGTCTGATGAAACGTAATAATTACCGTTGTTGAAAAATGGGTCTGTTGATGAAGTGATTTTGAAAACGTGATTTTTCATCACATTTAAAGCATAAGCAGTATTTACACCATTACCAGTAATGTACGGTTGACTATAAAATAAATAGTTTCCTGCTGGCATGTTTCCGTTTGGCGCATTATCAAAAATCTCATAACCACTTCTGGAAGTATTTCCAAAATAAACAGGTGTATTTGTTCCTGTAAATTTATTTGTAATTGTACTATTTGTCCATGCTCCACCTATTGATGGTGTAACAGTATAGGTATATTGCGCCGCAAATGCAGGAAGTGACAAAGATGATAGTAAAGTAATACTAGTTAATAAAGAAAGAATCTTATGCTTTAACTTCATTTTAATTTCACCACCTGATTAAATGATAAATGATAAGAAAACAAAAACAATACCATATAAAATAGTATTGTTTTTGTTTTCTTCTATTTATTAAATATGATTTCCAATTTGATGTTCATATGAACCTTGATAAATTGCTACATTTTGAACTTTATTATTTGAAACAACAAAAGAATAAGTTACAGTTCCGAAAGATGGAACATAATTATTTTGAATAGTAAGTTGACTAAATGGTGCTTCATTAAGAGTAAAACTGTTACTTAATCCTTCTGAATAAGAAAAACTTGATTTATGCGCTTGACTTCCAGTTGCATTAAATACATATGGAATTGGCATGTTCATACCGTTATTATCCCTATACCAAGATTGCCAAGCTGTGCAAATTCCATTATTCATCCAATAGCCTGTCAATCCAAGATTAACTCCATTGTTTTTAACTGTTGTATTGTAAGTAATCGTTCCATCTGCATTAAATGTCAATGTTGAAGCATCTTGCAATTGAATCATTTCTTCATACGTGGTTGCGTCGATGTATAATTTACCTACAAGTGCAACTTCGTTAATAGGCGTAAGTAATTGAACTTCGTTAGGCGCAATTAGTTTGTACCCTTGATGAACATTTACTACATTTTGCAGAATCGTGTTGAATTGCGATTGTGTCAATACTGTACTAGGTGAAGTCACGTTAGCCCCACTGAAAATATCAAACAATTGGGCGAGTTGATAGGCTTGTGTTGCACTTCCAGCATAAGGCTCATTGTTCATCATAATATCTCTTGTTTTTACTTCAAAGTCGAATAACCATTGAGAAAAAGTATTTGCTGTCAATGAAGCGTTTGGATTTGTAACATTGATTCCCATTTTAGAAGCATATTGATTAGGTTGAACGTAGGGTGGAAACGCATATTTTAAACCAATTGCAGGTAAACTCGTATTACGATAGCCATT
>DAHXMX010000231.1 GCA_027371515.1 Neisseriaceae bacterium | reverse complement strand
TGTTTGATTGATTATGTTCAATTAATGATATTTTATTATTATCTGTTACTGATATTGATACTTGGTCAAATAAATCAATCAAACAAAATACAGTTTTGAGCTCATGATATCCATTATCTAATCGATTAACTATTTTTAATCCTAAATTTAGTTTTGCTGGAGATAAATAATTAATGAATGGTGTTCGATCATGCATTTTGATATATTTATTTCATTAAAGTAATAAGTTGATCAAATGATTGTTCGAAAAGCTTTAAACCATCAAGTTGTAGTTGTTCACCAAGTTGATCTAAGTTAATATATTTATTCACTTGTTCAATTATTTTAGGAGCGTTTTGAATATCTTTAATGATATTATTATTAGCAATACCATGATCTCTAAAGGCATCAAGTGTTGCATCTGGCACAGTATTAATTGTATCTTTGCCAATTAATTCTTCTACATACAATACATCTGAGTAGTTAGGGTTTTTCGTTCCAGTACTAGCAAATAATAAAAATTGCTCATTAGCACCATATTGTTTTAATTCTTTAAATATATTGCTCGTGAATATATCTTGATACGCTAAATAAGCTGTTTTTGCTAAATTGATAGCACTGACACCTTTTAATTCTTTAGGTAATTTATCATCGATAGCTGAATCAATACGTGATAAGAAAAAGCTTGCTACTGCTTTAACGTGACATAAATCTTGTTTATTACTGTATCTAATCTGTAAGCCGTTAATATATGCTTTCCATGTTTCTAACACTTGATTAAGCGAAAAAAGTAATGTAATATTGATATTAAGACCTTCACTAATTAATTGAGTTAATGCTATGTTGCCAGCCTTGGTTGCTGGTATTTTTATCACTAAATTAGGTCTATTAATTGTTTTCCATAAACGTCTTGCATTTTCAATAGTAGCACTAGCATTATTGGCTAAATGTGGTGATACTTCAAGACTTACAAATCCATCTGTACCATTGGTTTGTTTATACATATGAGCCATTATGTCACATGTGTTTTGAATATCTTTAATTACAATTGTTTCATAGCGTTCTTCTAATGATAGATTTGATTGTTTAAGTACCTTTACATCATCTTGATATAGCGGATCGTTACTGATTGCTTTATGAAAAATGCTTGGATTAGAGGTGACACCAGCAATTTCATCTTGAGTAATTAGATTTATAAGCCTGCCAGAAGATATTAATTCACGCGATAAATTATCTAACCATATTTTTTGACCATATTTTTTAATTTCAGCTACTTTACTTTTCATTAATATATTCCTTGAAGTTATTCAAATTATAATGTGACATTATGCATTATTATAAGTTTGCAATGCAATATAAAAGTTATTGGTTGTACTTAACACGTTATGATATACTAATG
>DAHXMX010000230.1 GCA_027371515.1 Neisseriaceae bacterium | reverse complement strand
GCCATGCAAATATTGCATGGTGGTAGATATTCTAATCATCCATTTTGTGTGTCACCATCTGGTTTAAAATCACCAATATCTAAGTTTAAACCATTTAAAATGTCTAATTGGTACATTAATAAAACTATTAAAGATTATGTTAAATGTGCAAAGTTAGCCAAATTATCTGGTTATGATGGTATAGAAATAATGGGGTCAGAAGGTTACTTAATTAATCAATTTATCGTAAAACATACTAATAAAAGAACTGATAAATGGGGTGGTGATTTTAAGAATAGAATTCGATTTCCATTAGAAATAATTAAACAAATTAGAAATAGTTTAGGTAATGATTTTTTAATTATATTTCGTTTATCAGTTATTGACTTAATAGATAATGGAAGCACTTTTGAGGAAGTAATTTATTTAGCCAATAAACTTGAAGAAGTTGGCGTTGATCTTATTACTACTGGTATAGGATGGCATGAAGCACGAATTCCAACAATAGCAACAATGGTACCAAGAGCTAATTTTATTTATTTATCACAAGAATTAAAAAAGTATGTAAAAATACCAATAGCTACTACTAATAGAATTAACAATCCAGCTGATGCTGAAAGAATTATTGCTAACCAACAAGCTGATTTTGTTATGATGGCACGTCCTTTTTTGGCTGATCCATATTTTGTATTAAAGTCTTTACAAGGTAAAGATAAAATCATTAATACTTGTATTGCATGTAATCAAGCATGTTTAGATCATGTTTTTGAGGGTAAAGAAACTTCTTGTTTAGTTAATCCATCTGCATGCCGGGAAACAGAATTAATTGTAAATAAAGCTCCTAACTCTAAAAACATAGCTGTTATAGGAGCTGGTTTATCTGGTTTAGCTGTAGCTACTACATTAGCTTCTCGTGGACATAAAGTGTGTATTTATGAATCAAGTAATAATATCGGAGGACAATTTAATATAGCAGCTATAATACCAGGTAAAGAAGAATTTAAAGAAACTGTTAATTATTATGCTCAATTAATTGTAACATTAAATATAAACTTATATTTAAATACTACTGTAAATGACCAACAATTAGCACAATATGATGAAGTGATATTTGCAACAGGTACTAATGCGCGTAAGATTAATATTGATGGTATAGATAATGTTAAAGTTGTAAATTATGAAGATATATTAAATAAACAAGTTAATTTAGGTAATAAAATTATTATAATTGGTGCTGGAGGGATTGCTTTTGATATAGCTAATTATATACTTGATCGCGGTAATGAATTTAATTCATTTTGGGGAATTGATACTACTTATACTAAAGTTGGTGGAATTACTAAATCTATAATTAATCATTCTACAAAAAAAATAACTATTTGTCAAAGATCTGCATCTCGTATGGGTAAGAATATAGGAAAAACCACTTTTTGG
>DAHXMX010000022.1 GCA_027371515.1 Neisseriaceae bacterium | reverse complement strand
CCTACTGGTTCTACTCCGCTTGAGACTTATAAAGAATTAATTAAGCTTAATCAACATGGGCTTATTAGTTTTAAAAATGTAGTAACATTTAATATGGATGAGTATGTTGGTTTAGCTGAAGATCATGAGCAGTCATATCATTATTTTATGGTGCATAATTTTTTTAATCATATTGATATTGATAAAGAAAATATTAATATCTTAAACGGAAATGCAATTTATTTGGATTATGAATGTAAAATTTATGAAGATAAAATAGCACAGTACGGTGGTATGAATTTGATTTTAGGCGGAGTAGGTGAGGATGGGCATTTAGCTTTTAATGAGCCATATTCTTCACTTGATTCAATAACTCGTGTTAAAACACTTAATCAAAGTACTATTCAGGCAAATTCACGATTTTTTAATAATAATTTAAATTTGACACCGCGTATTGCACTTACCATGGGTATGAGAACTATTATGGATGCAGCAGAGGTATTGATTTTAGCTAAAGGATTAAATAAATCACATGCCGTGGCTCAAGCTATTGAAGGTGCTGTATCAAGTATGTATCCGATAACAGCATTACAAATGCATAATAAAGCTGTAATTGTTTGTGATGAATTGGCTGCTTATGAATTAAAACTAAAAACTATTAAATATTTTGAATATTTACGTGATGATTATTATCAATTAGAGCAAGAAATCGGCACATTAGGAGTTACTGGAAAATAAATAAAAGTAAGTAAGAATAATTATAATTATAAATAGTATAGGATTATATAATGACTCTAAAATCAATTACCGCAAATCAATTAAGCTTTGTACCTAATCAGGATTTTGTAAACCAAGCTAATATCAATCTACAAAAATTTAATGAATTAAATAAAAAAGCTCAAGATAATTATGAACTATACTGGGCTGAATTGGCTCGTGAAAAAATTGATTGGCACAAACCTTTTAATAGTGTTTTAAATCAAAAAAAAGCGCCTTTTTTTACTTGGTTTGAAGATGGTCAATTAAGTATTTCATACAATTGTCTTGATAGACATGTAAAAAACAATCCCAATAAAATTGCTCTTATTTTTGAGTCAGATAATGGTCAAACGATTAAAGTTACCTATAAAGAGTTATTATCTAAAGTTTCACAATTTGCTAATGCCTTAAAAGCGATTAATGTTAAAAAAGGTGATCGCGTAATTTTATATTTACCACATAGCATTGAAGCTATCGTTGCCATGCATGCTTCTGCGCGAATTGGAGCAATTCATTCTACTGTATTTGGTGGATTTTCTTCGAAAGCTTTGGCAGATCGTATTTTGGATGCTAATGCTAACGTTTTGATAACAGCTGATGGACAGCATCGTGGTGGTAAAGCTATGTCATTAAAGACAGAAGTAGATGCTGCTATTGAATTATTAGGTGATAAGAACCCTATTAAACATGTTATTGTGGATAAGCGTATTAATGATGGGAAATGTAATTTTGTTGCTTTACGTGATATTTGGTGGGACGATTTTATTGCAAATAAACCGACAGAATGTACTCCAGAATTTATGAATAGTGAAGATCCTTTATTTATATTATATACCTCAGGCAGTACCGGTACACCCAAAGGTGTGCAACATTCAATAGGTGGTTATTTACTAGGTGGAATATTGTCTATGGAATGGGTGTTTGACTATAAGGATAATGACATATATTGGTGTACTGCAGATGTTGGATGGATTACTGGTCATACTTATGTTTGTTATGGTCCATTAGCGGTTGGTGCTACACAGATTATATTTGAAGGTGTGCCAAGCTATCCTACATATTCAAGATTTTGGGAAATTATTGAAAAAAACAAAGTAACTACATTTTATACAGCCCCTACTGCTATTCGTGCTTTAATTAAAGCTGGTGCTGATTTACCTAAAAATCATAATTTATCATCATTGAGATTATTAGGTTCAGTTGGTGAACCTATTAATCCAGAAGCATGGAAATGGTTTTATGAAGTTGTTGGTGGTAGTAGATGCCCAATTGTTGATACTTGGTGGCAAACTGAAACAGGTAGTAATATGTTATCACCATTACCGGGGGTTCAACCGTTAAAACCTGGCTCATGTGTTGCAGCATTACCGGGTATTATGGCGGCAATTATTGATGAGTCTGGTAATATATTAGATAAAAATAATACTGGTTATTTGGTTATTACTAAACCTTTTCCATCACAATTGCGTACTATTTGGAACAATCCGGATAGGTTTATATCTTCATATTTTCCTGAAGAAATAGGACATGGTAAGTACTATGTTGCTGGTGATTCAGCTTATCTTGATAATGATGGATATTTTTGGATATTAGGTAGAATTGATGATGTGTTAAATGTATCTGGTCATAGATTAAGTACCATGGAGATTGAGTCGTGTCTGGCTAGTCATCCAAAAGTTGCAGAAGCTGCTGTAGTTGGTCGTCCACATGAAATTAAAGGTGAATCAGTATTTGCTTTTGTAGTAACTAAAGGTGGTGTTAGACCAACAGGAGAGCAGGCGAATTCCCTTGAAAAAGAACTTCGTGATTGGGTGGGTAAACAAATAGGACCAATTGCGAAACCTGATGAAATTAGATTTGGTGATAATTTACCTAAAACTCGTTCAGGTAAAATTATGCGACGTTTATTAAGAAGTATAGCTAAAGGTGAGGAGATTATACAAGATGTATCAACTCTTGAAAATCCATCAATTCTTGAGCACTTAAAGAATAAAATTTAAAAGAGATTAATTATGAAAGTTACTCAATCTGCTGTAGTTGATATTTTTTCTCCATTAGTTGGTGTGTTATTAAATTTGTCGGAGGTACCAGATCAGGTTTTTTCAGAAAAAATGGTTGGTGATGGTGTTGCTATTGATCCGTTAGATAATAAGCTTTATGCTCCTATTGATGGTGTAATAAAATCAGTTCATCATACAAATCATGCAGTTATATTTGATAGTGAGCATGGTTTCGATATTTTAGTACATATTGGTCTTGATACTGTTAATTTAAAAGGTCAAGGGTTTAAAATCTATGTTAAAAATGGAGATAGAGTAACTCAAGGGCAAATAATTGGAGAATTTGATTTAGACTTTGTATCACAAAATGCAAAATCAATGATAACTCCAGTTTTGATTGCGGATATGGATCCAAATAAAATATCATTTATTCAAGTAAATCAAGATATTACCAATATTAATACTCCGATAATGAAAGTAACTGTTATTAATAATAATCAAATTTTTAGTAATAACAAAACATCTTTGATTAAATCACGTGAAATTATAGTAACTAATGCAAATGGTTTACATGCACGCCCTGCTGCTATGATAAGTAAATTAGCTCGCAAATATGATGGCGAAGTATTTATTGAAAAAAATCAAGTTAAAATAAATGCTAAGAGTGTTATTGCAATAATGAAATTAGCTGTTATACAGAACGATAAAATATATATCTATGCAGAAAAGGAAGATATAGTAAATGAAATCGTGAACTTAATTAATAATTTTGTTGATGATTCACTTGAAGATAGTGTTACTGTAGCGCATAATCATGTAGAGCGTATAAATGTAGGTAAAATAGATGGGCATAAATACTACGGTTTTGCTGCGTCTGATGGTGTGGCAATTGGTACACTGGTTAAACGTAGTGAAGTATTTTTTAAAATTCAAGAACATGGTAATGACGTAGTTGTTGAAAAAGAAATTCTTTTGAAAGCTTTAACAGAAGTTAGGCAAAATATAGAATATAATTTACAATATATTTCAAGTAATGATGAAGCATATAAAAATATATTAGGTGCTCATTTAGCGATAATTACCGATCCGCAACTTATAAAAGATATTGAAGAATTAATAGATAAGAAAAAATCAGCTGCTTATGCTTTTGATCAGATAATTAAAAATAATTGTAAAATATTAGCAGATACTGGAAATAAATTATTAATTGAACGCCAAAATGATTTAAAAGACATAAGATGTAAAGTATTGAGTGCAATGTTAGGTATCGAAGTAAAGGCATTATCTTTCACTAAACCAACAATACTATTAGCAGATGAATTAACTCCAACTGATATGATAAATATTGATAAAAATATTGTTGGTATGATATCCGTTACAGGTGGAGCTACTTCTCATGTGGCAATTCTTGCCAAAGTTAAAGGTATTCCATTACTAGTTGGATTGAATAGTCAGATTCTTAATATAAATGACGGTATGGAAGTTATTTTAGATGTTAGTAATGGTTTTGTAGATTTACAGCCTAGTCAAAAAGATTTGCAAATTATTGAAGAGCGTATTAATAAAATTAAATCACAAAAAGAAATTGATTTAGTAAATGCAAAAGAAGAAAGTATAACGCTAGATGGTAAATTTATTGATTGTATGGCTAACATTACTAGTGTAAATGAATCTATGAAAGTGCATACCAATGGCGGTACTGGAGTTGGCTTATTTAGAACGGAGTTTATATTTTTTGATCGAAATGATGCACCTAGTATAGAAGAACAACATATAATTTATCGTGATATCTTAACAAATTTAAAAGGTTTACCTTTTACGATTAGAACTTTGGATGCTGGTGGTGAAAAACAACTAAGTTATATTAAATTACCTCATGAAGTTAATCCAGTATTGGGTGTTAGAGGTATTCGTTTATGCCTTGAGCGAACAGATTTATTAATTAATCAGCTAACGGCAATTTTAAAATTGGATCAACCTAATATTAAAGTAATGTTACCAATGATTACTAGTATTGATGAGTATCGTGTAGTTAAACAAATATTTAATAATATAAAAAATCAGTATAACGTAAAAAATAATATTGAATTAGGGATTATGGTTGAGGTTCCATCTGTTGCATTGTTAAGTGAAGTATTTGCTTCTGAGGTAGATTTCTTTTCAATTGGTACCAATGACCTAACACAATACACCTTAGCTATGGATCGTGAACATTCAAAGCTAGCCAGTCAGATTGATCATTTACATCCAGCTGTAATTAAAAATATTGATTTGGTTGCTCGTGGTGCAAAAGTACACGATAAACCAGTATCTGTTTGTGGTTTAATGGCTTCAGATAAATTAGCTATACCGGTATTGATTGGTTTAGGAATTGAGATATTATCTATGAATATTAATCAGATTGCAGAAAATAAAGCATTTATTCGAAAACTTAATTATCAAGATTGTATTAATACCGCTAAATATTGCTTAACTTTAGGTACCACTGAGGAAGTGCGTAGTTATTTAAATAATAAATATAAATATTTGATGAGATAATTAATAATGAAAATTAAATTTGATAAGTTTCAACAATTAGGTCGCGCTTTAATGTTACCTATAGCATTATTACCTATTGCAGGTATTTTATTAAGAATTGGACAACCAGATATATTAAACCTTCAATATATATCTGATGCTGGGAATGCTGTTTTTACGAATTTACCATTATTATTTGCTCTTGGTGTTGCTGTTGGTTTAGCTCGAGATAATAACGGTACTTCGGCATTAGCAAGTGCAGTTGGTTATTTGATTATGACTACTATTTTGACTAGTATTAATAAAGATATTAATACTGGAGTATTAGGTGGTATTTTGATTGGTATTTTAGCTGCTACTTTGTATAATAAATATAAAGATATTAAGCTTCCTGAGTATTTAGCATTTTTTGGTGGTAAGCGCTTTGTACCAATAATTACTGGATTGGTTGCAGTGATTTTAGGGTTTGTCTTAGGTTATGTATGGCCATCTATTCAAAATGGAATAAATACATTTGGTCTATGGTTGTTAAAGTCAGGTAGTATAGGATTATTTTTTTATGGAACATTAAATCGTTTGTTGTTAGTAACTGGTTTGCACCATGTTTTAAATAATTTAGTATGGTTTGTTTTTGGTGATTATACTAATGCACAAGGTATTGTTGTACATGGTGATATAGCACGCTTTATGGCAGGTGATCAAAGTGCTGGTGCTTTTATGACAGGATTTTTCCCAATTATGATGTTTGGTTTGCCAGCTGCATGTCTTGCAATGTATAAAAATGCATTGCCAGAATATAAAAAAGCTGTAGGTGGATTACTTTTATCAATGGCTTTAACATCATTTTTAACTGGTGTTACCGAACCAATTGAGTTTTCATTTGTATTTTTAGCACCATTATTATATGTAATACATGCTGTTTTAACTGGGCTATCTATGGCCATTCTTTATCTTTTAAATGTGCATTTAGGTTTTACATTTTCTGCTGGATTTATTGATTATGTGTTGTTTTTTAGTAAAGCACAGCATCCAATATATTTACTCCCAGTTGGAGTAGTTACTTTTGGTTTATATTATCTTATTTTTGATTTTTCAATTCGTAAATTTAATCTTTTGACAATGGGGCGTGATGTAGATTCATCAAATACAAATATAAACATCAATTTAGTAAATTCTTCTGATTCTAAGACATTGCAGTTTATTGAGTCTTTAGGTGGCAGTAATAATCTTGTGTCAGTTGATGCTTGTACCACGAGACTTCGTTTAATAGTTAAAGATTCATCTAATATTAATAAAAACATGTTGAAATCTCTTGGAGCAAAAGGTATTATTGCACCTGCTAAAGAAAGTTTGCAAATTATTATAGGACCTACAGCTGATAATTTAGCTTCTGAGATAAGACTTGCTTTAGCTAATAATAGTCACATTACTGCAAATACTGCATCAATTAATCATCATGTGGATAAGGATTATGCTGTTTTAGCTAAACAGATGATTGATCTATTAGGCGGGAATAATAATATTGATGAAATATCAATAGTCGGTTTAACTCGTTTACGAATTAAATTAAAAAATAGTACGCTAGTATCTGATGAATTTGCTAAGCTTGGTTTATACAGATTAATAAATATTGATAAATATATCAGTCAGTTGTATATTGGTAGTGATGTGCAGGAGTTTTATAATCACATGATTAAATATCAAACTGTTAAATAATTACGACACATATTAAAAAAACTAAAATTATTAGGGCACTGGTTATTTTGTTATAATAGATGCCTGACGTGTTTAAAATGATATGATATGTATAGGTTAATTAACATCTTAATTTGCAAGATATAATAACATGAATTTATTAAAGTTATTTATTACTCTTGGTTTTATTGTTTTTAGTCAATTGGTTATTGCAGATATTGGTATTGCAACTAATATTGCTAGCCCAAATTTAGAATATTTAAATAACATTGATAGCAAGTTTGCAGTAAAAAAAGCAATGTATCGTGAAATATTGTCTTTAGCTTATGAACGAATAATAACTAAGGTTCGTTTACAATCATTACAACCAAACTCTTGGGGAGTTATATTTGCTCTTGATGGTACATTACTTGATTCTAAGACTTTGTTACCTAATCCAGGCGTTGATGTTATTACTTGTAAAATTAAGAATAATGGTGGCAGAGTAGTGATAGTTAGTCAGCGTTATAATCCAAACTTACAGGATAATAAATATATTGAAAATACAGTTAATCTTATAAAATCTAGCGGTATTTGTTTTGATAGTATAGTTTTTGCAAATAATCAAAAAGATACCGATAAGAATCCTAAATTTACAGCAGTTAGTAGTGGCGATTATGAAAATATAACTACATCAAAAATACTGAGTGGATTTAATGTTATTGCTTATTTTGGTAGTAAGATTACTGATTTTCCTAATTTAAAAGAAAATTTGGCGGAAAAGTTACCATTAAATGATAATATGTATAAAGATTTTGGTCAACAATATTTTATGCTACCACGTTAGGAATGTGATTTGCTAAGAAAATTATCCAACTATATTATCTATCTTCTTTTACTTCTATGTATATTGATTATTATTTCATTAGGTTGTTTTAGCTTTTTTTGGCTTAATTTGGGTAATTATCAAAAAGCCATCAAGATCTTTATTACTCAACAAATTGGTTTACGTGTTGATTTTAAAGAAATTAATGGTGAAATTGATTTTAATTTAGAGCCTGATATTACATTAAAAGGTTTGCAAGTAACAGACATTAAGACTCATATACCAATAATTGTAATCAACAAAGTTTTTATGCGTTTATCTTTTTCTAGTTTATTACATTTGGAGCCAATATTAGCTAAATTAGAAATAAATGGGACTGATTTAAATATTGAATTAGATAAAGATAATAATATTAGTTTAAATAAATATGTTATTACAAACTTAGATAGGAATAAAGCTAATACTATTGATTATGAAAGAGTATTATTAAATCAGAAAAATATTGAGTTAAAAAATCTCAATATTAAATTTATTGATAGTAAACATCATCTTCAACCACTTGAGTTAAATAAATTTAATCTTAATTTAAGCAATAATAATTTATTAAATTCACATAATATTAATCTTGATTGTTTACTTGGTAATAAAGTTAGTATTCATGGGATTTTAAAACAACATGGAGATAAACTACTTGAGTTTGATAAGTGGAAAAGTGCAAATTTTAGCCTAAATACTGCAGATGAGTCAGGGCATAATATCACAGCTTTTGCAAAAGTTAATCATTATAAATTAGAGTATTTAAATTTAAATCTTATTACTACAACGCAACAAATTAAAAAAATAGATAATAATATTTCTGGTGATACTTTATTATCTGGAATAATAAGTATTAAACAAAATGATAACTCTGGATATATAATTAATGGTGATAAATTAAATATTAATACTTCATCAGGTAATATATTAGAAAATGCCAAATTAATCGGTGAATATAAAAATGGTAGTGGCATACTTATACTAGATCAAATGAATTTAAATGGAATTAGTAGTATTAAAATGTTAAACATTTATGATAAGTATAAGTTTACCGGAACATTTAAAAACATTAAATATCAATTTACAGATGGTATTATAGGTGCAAAAAGTTTTAATCTATCAGCCGTATTAAATGATTTTAATGCTAACGCATTATTACGAGATTATCCTAGTATCAATAATCTATACGCAAATATTAATTTAACTAATAATAATGCTACTATTGTTGCTAATTTAGATAATGCTAAAATCACTTATCCTAAATATTTACAAAATTCTTTTGCAATTAATAAGGCATTATTTAATATTAATGTTAGCTCACCTGATAATAAATATCTAAGTCAAATTAATATTGAAAGTAGTTATATTAATAATAGTGATTTTAAATTATCAATAAATTCATTAATTAACTTAAATCAAAAAACTTTGATATTAGATGCTAAGATAAAAACTTTTGATCTAAGCAATATATCTAAGTATTTACCATTATCGCTTGGTGACTCTCAAATAAAAAATATTAAGAATAATATTTTAAGCGGTAAATTAAATAATACCCACTTAACAATTAATTCAAAATTTGATCAAATTCCTGAGTCTGGTATCGTTTTACATACAGATATTAACAACTTATCTTATAATTTAGGTAATAAATTAACCACAATTAAAGATATTAATGCGAGACTTTATTTAATTAATGACAATCTGGTTATTAATAGTACAGGTTTTAGTTTAGGTGATTATAAATTTGATAAAGCCAATCTTAATCTTAGTAAATTGTATACCAATGAATCAGTTTTAGATTTTAGATTATTAGGTAGTGGTTCAACTCAATCATTAATAAACCTGATCGAAAATTCTAAATATAAATTATATCTAGGAAATTCCAAAACTATTCAAATCAATGGACAAAATCAAATAACTTTAGAATTAAAAAGCTTATTAAATAATTTTAAAAATTTGCAATTAAAGGCTAAAATAAAACTTATCGAAAATGAAATTCGTTTTAATAAAAATTATCCTAATATTTATGGAATTAATGGT
The DNA here is from genome assembly GCA_027371515.1 of Neisseriaceae bacterium. Taxonomy (GTDB): domain Bacteria; phylum Pseudomonadota; class Gammaproteobacteria; order Burkholderiales; family UBA11063; genus Aquella. The sequence goes on along the minus strand of DAHXMX010000022.1, from coordinate 2,420 downwards.
GATATAAATTTTAATCAAAATGGTGTAATGTTAAGTTACCTTAATGGTCATATGCTAGATTCTAATCTAATATTTAAGTTATATAATAGTGATCAATTGGAGGTTTTAAGCGAAAGTTTTGATTATGGCAATTTATTTAACTATCTAAATAATAAAAATAATTTTAATGATGAAAGTAATATAAATACTTTAAATACCCAGATTGTTAAAGGTTATAGTGATTTAAGATTAAATTATAATATAAATACTAACAAACTTGATCTGTATAGTAGTTTAAATGGTGTTGCTATTAATGCTCCTACTTTATTAGGTAAACAAGCATTAGAAACTAAACCATTTGCCATAGATTATCAATATAATAAAGAACATAATATGAATTTAATTCATATAAATTACTTAAATAGTGTCAACGGTGATGTGGCTTTAGATGATGATTTTAATATACATTTACTAAAATTGGCTATTGGTAAGAATATTTTACCAAATACAATAGATAAATACTATATTAAGGCTAATGTAAATGAAATTAAAGTAATGGATTGGGTAGATTTTATAAATAAATTAAATGCTAATTTTAAGGTGTCAGAGATAGCAGACAATACACATCATGGCGAGATTAATTCTTTGGCATGTAAAAAAATATTTTTTGATTTAAATACAAAAGCAATCTGGTTAGATACTTACAATATTGATGGCGGAAATATTCATGGTAGTATAAATTGTAATATAATCGATTTAAATTTTGATTTACCGGCAATTTATGGGAAAGTCAATTATTATATTGCAAATAATTTTGTTAATATTAATTTAAATAAATTAATTATTAGCACTAAAAATTTTGTAGATGATGATAACATTAAAAGTACTGCTATTGACTTTAATAAACGCAAGCAGATAATGCAAGAAAATAAAAAACAGTTTGTATCTGTAAAGACATCTACTCGTAAAGATAAACGCAATAGTGCATTACGTCATGTAGAATCTAATTTCTTTAATGAGTCAGAGATTTATATTGATAATCGTGATCTCAATTCACCTAAAATTAAAATCCCAGATATAAAGATCTTTATTAAAAATCTTTATCTTGAAAATCATTATGCAGGTAAGTTCCAAGCTAATGTAGTACAACGTAATAATAATTTATATATTGAAAGCGCTAGTATCAATAATAATAGTAGTGATACTATTTTTAGAATTATTGAACATAATATTAATCCAAATGGTTCAAAAAAACATTATACTGATTTAAGACTACAAACTAATATTAAAAATTTAGGCGAATTATTTGCAAAACTTAATTTAGGTGATGATTTAAAAGGTGGTAGTGGTTTATTAGATGTGACTTTAAATTGGGGTGGGGGAATAAAAGATTTTAATCTCTATCACAATAAAGGCAAAATATATATGAATGTTAAAAAAGGTGTTTTTTCTCAAATTAAACCTGGTTTATTGGGTAGTTTATTTGGTGTGGTGAGTTTGAGTTCAATTACTCATGCAAGTGAATTAAATTTGAATGCTTTTTTTGGACACAGTTTAAATTTTGATGATTGGACAACTAATATAGATTTAGTACATAATAGTTTAAATATTCGTGATCTAATTATAACAACTCCATCTGCTAAGATTAAATCATTTGGTACAATCAATATTAATACTATGCATTTGGATAGTTATTTAACTATTGAACCTCGTTTAAGTGCAACGGTTGCTACTACTGCTGGGATTGTTACTTTGAATCCGGTAATTGGTGCATTTGTTTATGCTGCTGCTTTTATTGTAGGTGATCCAGTTAATAAATTGTTAGCTATAAGCTATCATATTACTGGAAATGTTGATCAACCTACTATGAAAAAAGTAGATCTTAATGATCAAATTCAACATAATTTAACTTCATCTGCTAATATAGGAATAGATGATGATGCACAATATAATTACTAATTGTGCATACTGTGTAATAGATATTATTTTTTAATAAAATTTATTAACGCCAAAGCAATTATTACAAAATAAAAAATAATTAATGCAGTAGGTGGTGTCATACCTAATATTTGCCATGAAATTTTGCCACATTCTGCATCTCCTTGTAATATCATTTTTAAAAAGTTATTTAATGGTAATCTTTGATAAAGTACTGATAATGGCATACCACAAGATAGTGGTTGTTGCTCAGGTGGTAGACTCATTAACCATTTATGATGAAATGCAACCTTTAAACCAAACCCAGATATAGCTATTAAAATTAAGCTATATATCTTTTTAATAATGTTTTTTGGATTATGTAACATGTAGATAAATGCAAATACTGTTAAGAATATTATTATTACTCGCTGTACAATACATAACGGACATGGCTTGTATCCTAAGATATATTCTGCATAAATTTTTAATATTAGTTTGTAGTCTTAAATCAGTATAATGTT
>DAHXMX010000229.1 GCA_027371515.1 Neisseriaceae bacterium | reverse complement strand
GGTAAAATCTTACCGCCAGATTATCCACATTATTTAATGGGTGTTGGAACTCCAGAGGATATTGTATATGGTGTTAATACGGTTGCTATTGATAATTTTTGTAGGCAAAATGGTTTGATTTTAAATAATAGTTTTTCACAATTAATTGCTAGTAGTTCAAATATTACTCCTGATGAAGTTATTAAAATCTTTCATACACAAATTGGTGATATTGGTAAGCGTCAGATTACTCGTTTTGAGCGAGGGGTATTATTACAGCATTTAGATTATTATTGGCGTGATCACTTGACGCAATTAGACCATTTACGCCAAGGTATTCATTTACGTGGTTATGCACAAAAAGATCCAAAACAAGAGTATAAATCAGAAGCGTTTAACTTGTTTTCGAATATGTTGGATATGATTAAATATGATTCAGCTAAAGTATTGTTAAGTATGCAGATTCAAAATTTGGATGATATACCAGTTGAAGATGATATTGTAGATGAAACAGATATTCTTCCTATTCATCCACAGTTTGAAGAGCAAGATAACGCTAACACCAATGCTAATATGATGAACACTAATGCTGTTCCGCCAATTAGTCGTAATAACCCTTGTTTTTGTGGTAGTGGTAAGAAATATAAACATTGTCATGGTAAACTTAATTGATTAATATAATAGCAAATGATGATAAAGCTAGAGTTGCGGAAATAACATTAGCTCATGGAGTAGTTGAAACTCCAATTTTTATGCCAGTTGGAACATATGGTGCCGTAAAATCATTATCACCTGCTGATATTGAATATTGTAATGCTCAAATTATATTGGGCAATACTTTTCATTTATGGTTACGCCCAGGACTTGATGTTATTAGTCGTTTTCATGGTTTGCATAAATTTATAGGTTGGCACAAACCAATGTTAACAGATTCTGGTGGTTTTCAAGTGTTTAGCTTGGGTAAATTACGCAAAATAAAAGAAGAAGGAGTATATTTCCAAAATCCAATAAATGGCAATAAATTGTTTCTATCCCCAGAAAAATCAATGGAAATACAAACTATACTTAATTCAGATATTGCAATGATTTTTGATGAATGTACGCCTTATCCAGCGAGTTATGAAGTGGCACGTGAATCTATGGAATTAAGTTTACGTTGGGCAAAAAGATCGAAAGATGAGTTTGTAAGATTAAATAATCCTAATAAGTTATTTGCAATTGTTCAGGGTGGATTATATATTGATTTACGTCAAAAATCACTTGATGAGTTAATGAAAATTGGTTTTGATGGAATTGCAATTGGTGGTTTGTCAGTAGGTGAGCCGAAAGAAGAAATGTATCTTATGCTTGATGAGATTGGTAAAATCTTACCGCCAGATTATCCACATTATTTAATGGGTGTTGGAACTCCAGAGGATATTGTATATGGTGTTAA
>DAHXMX010000228.1 GCA_027371515.1 Neisseriaceae bacterium | reverse complement strand
AAAAATCTTGGGCCATTCTAACAATAGTATCATAAATTGCGGTATCACCGTGTGGATGATACTTACCCATCACGTCACCGACAATACGTGCTGATTTTTTATATGGTTTATTCCAATCATTAGATACTTCATACATAGAATATAACACCCGACGATGAACAGGCTTTAAACCATCACGAACATCAGGCAACGCACGACCTACAATTACACTCATTGCGTATTCAATATAGGACTGTTTCATCTCAGTTTCAATATTTACAGGTATCACTGCTTTAGCAAAAGCAGGAAGTAGTAAATCTTCAGTATCGCTCATAAAATAAATCCTTTTAAATAATTACTATTATACCATATATCTGAGTTATTTTAATGGAATTGATTGACATATTCACAGATTAGAGCTCTTTTATAACCAATAAAAGTTTTGGCGCCGTTTAACGATTAGAACCAGACACCATAATAAATTCAAATAATCTACACTCAATAGAGCCGTTAAATATTGGGATTTTTTTAGATGGCTTTAAACGCATTAATTTAGGCATTCGTAAATCACCACTTAAAAAATAACACCTCCAATTGGCATAATTATTTTTTAGATGTTGTGCTAGTTGAGGATAAAATTTTTCTAATTTAGTAAGATCATCCAATCTAACACCATATGGTAAATTACTAATGATGACACCACTAACATCAGGTGCCTTTATCTTTAAGAAATCGTTATTATTAAACTTGATATACTCTCCAAGCTTCATATAACTTAAATTTAATTTAGCTTGTTTTATTGCACGAATATCTATATCATTAGCATAGATAAGCGGTTTAAATGATTTATCAATATCAAGTTTTGCTTGATGTTTTAATTGATCAAAATCACGTTGATAAAAATTAGTAAATTTCTCAAAAGCAAAACGTCTAAACAAACCAGGCGCAATATTAAGCGCTTTCATTAAAGCTTCAATAACAATCGTACCACTGCCACACATAGGATCAAATAATGTTTCCTCGCGTTGCCAATTACTTAAAAACACTAAAGCACTTGCTAGATTTTCTTTTAACGGTGCCTCGAGTTTGTCTTTTCGGTAACCACGCTTAAATAAAGTATCGCCAGAGGTGTCAATATAAATTGAATATTCATGTTGATTTAAAAAATTTAATATTCTAATATCTGGATTTTGTTTATTTACATTAGGACGAATCTGATAATTATCCATAAAATAATCACACACTGCATCCTTGGCTTTCAATGAAATAAAGTTTAAACTTTTAAGTTGACAATTAATTGCTGACGTAGACAACTTAATCGTCATATCAGGAGTAAACCATTCATCCCAATTAATTGATTTGGCAATATCAATATAACACGAATAAGTACTTAATAAATTATGTTATAACACCTGAGATTGATTACTATATTAATCGCCAAGT
>DAHXMX010000227.1 GCA_027371515.1 Neisseriaceae bacterium | reverse complement strand
TTTTCTAACAGTATTTTCTTATCTATATTAACAACGCTTAAGCTAGCCCACATCATCCATTCAGGCTCACGAATATTTGCATAGTACCATAACAAACCAGAACACAAGATAGGCAGTACAAATTTGAAATTAAACCAAAATTCAGGGTGATAAACATCTAAAACGTGAAATTTCATTCGTTCTACATTAGAATCAATAATCAAAGCAACAAATACTACACCAAGTAATGCAAAGCTAATTATACTAATGAGTTCCATAGCACTAATATTGATTTTTACTAATTTAATACCGCCATAGATAGTACCAATAATTAACCAAGCAGATAAACTATAAAGCTGCGAATGTAGATTATCTATTATGCCACACACTAAACCGAGTATAACCAAAAAAACTAATAATATTGCCCATAATTGATGAATAATTAAAAATTTAGTTAAAAATGCTAAAATACAAATTATTACCATTGATACAATCGCAAAGCTTCTATTGCCGTGACTTGTTATATACGGAATCACCCCAGATACAGTTAGAAAACTTGCAATTAACCAAATAGAAATCAAAGCAAGCGGCTTAGAAAGTTTAATCAATACCTCTATTAAAGCAATGCAAGAATATCAACAAAGTAAAATAATTATTATGACTAATCTAGTTGATTTTGATATGCTATATGGTCATAGACGTGATGTACTTGGTTATAAAACAGCTCTTGAATACTTAGATATGCGACTACCTGATATGATTAGTCAATTAAAATCCGATGATTTACTAATTCTAACAGCTGATCACGGTTGCGATCCAACATGGCATGGTTCAGATCATACCCGCGAATATATTCCATTCCTTATGTATCACAATGCAAAAACATTTGATATAGGAACACGTGACACCTATGCTGATATTGGTCAAACTATTGCACAGCATTTAAGCTTACCTAAACTCAAATTTGGCACAGCAGTCATGTAACAATATGCACATGATATGATGATGGTATGATGTATTTATTATATTGTACCATCTAATGGTGATTTAACAATTATCAACTGTTTGAAATATATAACCATGTAGTGTAATAAGCAAATAAGTACAGACCACACCAATTATTCCACCAATAACTACATTACTTCCACGAATAATAGCGATATCAAAAGATTTAATTCCAGCATACAATACAACAAAAAAACTTCTAAATAAATAACCGGTAAATAAATCATCAAATATTTTCAAGCCAAGCATAATGAAAACAAAACAAATATAAGTAAATACATCACTATGAATGGGTAAAATAAAGCTAACCAGCGCACCAAGCAATACCCCACTGACTACACCAATGACTTGAATTTGAAATTTTTCTAACAGTATTTTCTTATCTATATTAACAACGCTTAAGCTAGCCCACATCATCCATTCAGGCTCACGAATATT
>DAHXMX010000226.1 GCA_027371515.1 Neisseriaceae bacterium | reverse complement strand
CGTGAAGACTATCCAGAGCGCAATGATGAATTATTTATGAAACATACATTATATTATAATGATGGTCGTGGGTTGGTTGATAAAATGTTTGAAGATTATCGTGAAGGATTAACTCGTGGTGAACATATCTTTGCGCATAAGATGGAAGCATTGAAATGGTACAATAAGTTTGATGTAACAGCAGTGCTTGGTGCTAAATTTACAGATAAGGTAAATACTGCTATTGATGCTGAAATGATTGCAAAAATAACTAAGGCGATAACAACTTTACCTGATGATCCAAATTTTAAACCACATCCAACTGTTGCGAGATTAATTGAAACGCGTAAAGCTATGGGTCATGGTGGGCAAGCTGTAGATTTTGGTATGGCTGAAATGTTAGCTTATGGTAGTTTATTGATGGATGGAGTTAGTGTACGTATGACTGGTGAAGACTCTTGTCGTGGTACATTTACTCATCGTCAAGCTGTATGGCACAATTATAATCGTACAGATGTAAATGATTGTGGATTTATGCCATTAGTTAGATTAGAAAACAATAGTAAAATAAGCTTGTATGATTCAATTTTAAATGAAGAGTGTGTATTAGGCTTTGAATATGGTTACAGTAATATTAGATTACGTGATTTAGTTATTTGGGAAGCTCAATTTGGTGATTTTGCTAATGGTGCTCAAGTAATTATAGATCAATTCATAGTATCTGGTGAGGCTAAATGGGGTAATTTAAGTAATTTGACTTTAATGTTACCTCATGGCTATGATGGGCAAGGTCCGGAACATTCTTCAGCAAGATTAGAAAGATTTTTACAGTTATGTGCAGAAAATAATATTCAAGTTGTCATGCCATCAACTGCAGCTCAAATGTTTCATTTGTTACGTAGAAAAGCATTAACTAATTGGATTAAACCAACCGTAGTATTTATGTCAAAACGTTTACTACGCTATAAAGATGCTATGAGTTTAATCTCTGCTTTTACTTCAGAACAATTTCATATGGTAATTGGAGATAGTTTGGCAGATACAACTGCAACAAAAGTTGTAGTATGTGCAGGTCAAGTATATTATGATATTTATAATGAACGTGCCAAACGTCATTTGGAAAAAGATATGGCAATTATTCGATTAGAGCAATTATATCCATTCCCAAGTGATGAATTAAAGCAACAGCTTGATAAATATAAAAATGCAACTCAGTTTATGTGGGTTCAAGAAGAACCTTATAATCAAGGTGCATGGTTACAAATTAGAGATAATCTAGATTCTTGTTTAAGTAGTGATAAAAATAAATTTGAAGCTGTTACTCGTCCTGCAGCAGCTGCACCTGCATGTGGATTATCTAGTATTCACGCTAAAGAAGCACAAGATATAATTATAAATACTTTTAACGCCAATTCGGTTTAAGCAAATTGGCTTACCATGTAGTTTTCCAGCCTAATTTTAGGTTTCTTGCAGAACAATTG
>DAHXMX010000225.1 GCA_027371515.1 Neisseriaceae bacterium | reverse complement strand
AAAGTAAGTATGTTGGTTTATACCTTATTGTTTAGTATAGCAACTATCATGTTAAGTTTATGTGGTTATACTGGTTCTTGGTATTTAGTTATTAGTACAGTTAGTTGTTTATATTGGATTAGATTAGCAATAGTTGGTTTTTATACCATTGATGATAAAATGTGGGCTAGAAAAATGTTTGTTGCCTCAATTATAATTATTACCATATTATCTTTAATGATGTCGATAGATTTTAGCAGAGCGTAATATATCATGTCTAATACTAGAATACTTTTAACTACTTTTTTAACAGTAATAATCGATATGCTTGGAGTGGGAATAATCATTCCTATTTTCCCGATGCTTATTTTACCGCAATCTGAATTTTATATTTTGCCAGCTAATTACGGAATTAGTAATGCTTTCATAATGAGTGGTTGGTTATTATCTATATATTCAATATTTCAGTTTATTTTTAGTCCTATTTTAGGGCAATTATCTGATAAATATGGTCGCAGGAATATACTATTTGTTTCAATCTTAGGTACAAGTATATCTTATTTAATTTTTGCGTACGCAATTTATATTAAAAGTATACCACTTATGTTTATATCTAGAGCAATTGATGGTATAACTGGTGCTAATATATCTGTGGCTCAAGCCATAATAGGTGATGTAACTTCAGAAACAAATCGAGCTAAAAATTATGGTTTAATTGGTATAGCAATTGGTATTGGTTTTGTATTTGGACCGTTTATTGGTGGTGTATTATCAAATCCATTAATTAACAATCAATATCTTTATCAATTATATTATTTATCACACAGCCAGATGCTACAACTAATGTTATACCAAGCATTGTAAAAAAATATTTAATAAAATCAATATTACCATGAGAAGCCAAGAAATAACCGCCAGATACAGTAATTAAATTACCGTATATTATCCCTGGTTTAGTTAATGAGTAGTAATGTTTAAACAAAAAAACACCTATATAATGAAAATAATATTGGCTAACATAAGTTAGCCAATATTAAATAAGATATAAAAATAATTAAACTATTTTAACTTGCGTGCATTACAACAGGATGATCCATCATATTGTAATCTAAGTTATACATAATCCACAATGAACCAACAACTAATATTCCAACGATTAAAACCGTAAAAACAAAAGTCATCAAATTCCATCTTTGTGATGGCGATAAACCTAAATGCAAGAAAAATATTAATTGCACTAATAATTGTATAACACCTATCAAAACAATAGATACAATAATAGTATGCTCAGGTAAAGCAGCATGACTTACTACTAAATAGTATGGAATAATAGTCAATGCTATTGATAAAATAAAACCAATAATATAAGATTTTAAAGTACCATGACCAGCGCTTGCTACTTCATGTGTATTAACCATTTACACTGCTCCAATGTATTGGACTGTTGGATTTATTATCACATTTTCAATTGGTGGTATGAGCGGTGTATTGT
>DAHXMX010000224.1 GCA_027371515.1 Neisseriaceae bacterium | reverse complement strand
TGCTCCTTAAATAAAAATATGCCAATAGCTTTCATTAATTTTTGTTTTTTATTATAATCTATACTTGCTAAAGCATCCTCCATTGATTGTCTCATTCTCACTTCTACAAATACTATTGTATCATTATCTTGCATAATTAGGTCAATTTCTCCATATTGAGTAATATAATTTCTTTTATACAAAGTTAAACCATTTTTAATCAAATAATCTAAAGCCATTGTTTCATATTTACTTCCAATAATTCGCGACATCATATCCTCCTTTAGAATCTATGAGTTAGTTTAACTGATTATAAACTAACTTTGTAGCGAAAATTTCGCAATTAACAACTAAATTAACAAATAAAATTTAGTTTTGAAGATTAACTGCAGTTATCTAACTGATCTTGTAAATCAAGCCAACTTAATTCCAACTCATCTAGTTTAACTTGATTTTTCTTAAGATTATCGATTAATAATTTATATTCAGCAGAATTTATATCTATAGTTTGTAAAATTTTTTGTTCAATATCTTTTATTTTCTGATTAGTGCGTACAATATTTTTCTCTACATTATCTAAATCACTTTTAATTTTTAATGGATTAGACTTTTTAATCGGTGTGGTTATTACTTTTTTAATTGGATTTTCAGATACAACAGCATCCACTACTGGCTTGGATATTAAAAAGTCATGATAATCATCTAAGTTACCCTTAAATGGTTAAAGTTTTATAAAGGGCTGGCTATTATAATTTCGCATGATAGAGAATTTTTAGATAATACCACAACACATATACTATCTCTTAGTGGCAAAACGTTAGCTTTATATACCGGTAATTACTCGGTTTTTGAAATAACTCGATTGATGCAAATCCAAGAGCAACAGCAACAAAACACTAAGGTACAAGCTAAAATTGCTCATTTACAAAGCTTTGTTGATAGATTTAAAGCTGGAACCAAAGCTAAACAAGCTCAAAGTCGAGTAAAAATGATAGAGAAACTTCAGGTAGCTGAAGCATTACCGAAGGATATTGAATATAGTATCAATTTTTTAGAACCAGAGTTTAATTTAAATAAATTAGTATCTATATCTGAAGCTAATATCGGATATACAGATAATATTTTAATTAAAAATGTTAAGCTTGATATTTTTCAAGATAGTAAGATTGGTTTACTAGGTAAAAATGGTGTTGGTAAATCTACTTTTATTAAGGCTATGATTGATAATTCAACATTATTAAGTGGCAATATTGAAATACATAATAAAATAAAAATCGGTTATTTTGCACAAAATACCGTTGATTTATTAGATTTAAATGATTCGCCATTAGATATGTTTATACGTAATCACAAGGGGAAAAAAGAACAAGAGCTGCGTAATTTTTTGGGTGGTTATGGCTTTATGGGTGATAAAGTGAAAGAACGTATTGGTACATTTTCAGGTGGTGAAAAGGCTCGTTTAACTATTGCAAATATTATTTTACATCGTCCTAACATTTTATTT
>DAHXMX010000223.1 GCA_027371515.1 Neisseriaceae bacterium | reverse complement strand
TGAAGTACCGTTAGATAATAATTTAAAAAAAAGAAATATTAATATAGTACATAAAATGGTGCTTAGCAAATTAAAAAATCAGTTAGATAATATGTTAATTAAAAGCTATACTGATAATCATGACAAAGTTGTTAATGTGATAATCGATCGTATCTTACCGTTACAAGGCAATAAATCATGGTCAATTCACTGGCATGAAGAAACTTATAACTATAGTGGAGAATTATTAAATAAAACTAGTTATAGTTCAATTATTAGTTATATATTTGAAAATAATACAGATATGGAGACAAATTTAATTAATCCGCTAGGCATGTTTATTAATTATATTAATCCAGTACAGGACATTAATGATGCGAATTTATAAAATCATATTATGTTTAATATGTTATTTGCTGTGTCAGATTGGTTATGCAAAACAATCTGTTAGTCGATTAGACAATATGACATTTAGTATTAATTATTCAGGTGATATTAGTGGTGTTTTAGATTATATAAAGCGTTATGATCAAAGTCTTATGATATTAAGACCAGTGGGTAAAAAGTTGCCTTTGAATGTTAGTTTAAATATGAATGGTATTACTTTAAATGATTTGGCAGCTACTTTAAAAGAGGTAAGCAATAATCAAGTTGAACTGATTTATAATAGCAATCAAAATAGTATATTATTAAATTATACTGGAGTAATGGATCTTGCTGACAGTGCAATTAAGGAATCTTTAAAGTGGCAAAATGGATTAAACCCTAAGCCTGTTTTAAATAAAGATGGGGTGGTGCGTTTTCCTTACGGGGAATATGAACCGGTAATAACTTGTCAGCCACTGAATTTATGTGATTTAGAATTACAAGGTGGGGAGGATATTTTAGGAATTGTAATTGGCGATAGTTTGCGTTGGAACCAAGGTGATAATGGGATACCTGTTATTTATTCTGGTGATGGCAAAAATTTAACTCCACATCTTGTATTGAAACCGGTTGAGGCTGGTTTAGATACTAGTCTTTTAGTTACTACCAATAGACGTACTTATATGGTTAAACTGCGTTCTTCATCGAGTAATTACATTGTGCGTGCTGGATTTTATTATCCTAAAGAATTAGTTAATAGTATTGAATCTGATAAAGTAAAAGCTAAAGCTAAACCAGAAGATGATTTTATTGCAACTAATAGTGATATGGTGATGCCGTTGATTGATTTAGCACATGTTAATTATAAATACAAAATTATTGGTGAAGATTATCCATGGAAACCAGTGCAGGTTTTTGATGATGGAAAGAGTGTTTTTATTCAAATGCCGAATGAAATTGACTCGCGTAATTTGCCAGGTGTATGCGTAATTATTGATGGTGAAGAGCGGAGTGGTAAATGTGAAATGGTTAATTTTAGATATAATCAACATTTTTATATTATTGATAAATTATTTAATCAAGCGCAGTTAATTACTGGATTTGATAATAGTATGCAAAAAATCACTATCAAACGTAATGAC
>DAHXMX010000222.1 GCA_027371515.1 Neisseriaceae bacterium | reverse complement strand
TCTTAATATCCCATAACACCATAAGCTTAAATGAAATTTAGTTATTGGTAATAAAGAGGTATATTGATTTTTAGCAAGATTTTGCTTAATGGCTAATGTATTTAATTTACTAATAAATGACCAACTATTCACAGTTTTAATATCATAACTAATTATCAGTATACTAGTATTTATAATGTTAATTACACCATCGCTAATTGCATTAACTACACAATCTCCAACTAGATTGGCTAATAATGGACGTAAGTTTGTAACTCAAGAAACCCAGTTTAGTGATGGACAAATTGGTTATATTATTAAGGCAGTTGATGTTGATTCAAAATCTGATATTGAGACACCAGGTATTGTTCCTCCATTTGCAAATGATGGTCAATCTTTATTGAGATATGATGGTAATTACAATTATTCTATTGCTAATTTAGTTGCCTTTGAATATTATGTTTCGTCAAAGCTAATGGTATTATGTTTATTAATGATTATAGCTGGCTTTTTAATTAATATTGGCGATTATTTATTTCAATTAAGTCAAATGATTGTTGAGAATATACTTATTCCTAGCTCTTGGTTTGATAAATATGGTGATATTGGTAAACTTTGGATGTTAAGAGTCACTATTTTTAGTATGAGTTTGACTACTTTAGTAATAGCAAAATTGACTGTAGAATGGTTTGGCCCATTTTATGGATAATAAAAAAAATAAAACATCCAAGGCATGGATAAATCGTCAATTAAATGATGTATATGTAAATATGGCACAAAAAGCTGGTTACCGTTCGCGTGCTGCATATAAATTATTAGAAATAGATGACGAGGTGAATCTTTTTAAAAATGTTCAGGTGGTAGTAGATCTTGGTTGTAGCCCCGGTAGCTGGTCACAAGTTGCTTGTAGTAAGGTAGGTGCTAATAGTTTAGTTATTGGGGTTGATTTACTTGAAATGGCACAGATTATAAATCATCATTTTATTCAAGGAGATTTTACTAATGAGATTACTCTAAATCAATTAATTGATTCATTAAATGGACGTGATGTGGATTTGATTATATCTGATATGGCACCGAATTTAACTGGTATTAAGGGTATTGATCAAGCGCGTAGTGCTTATTTAGTTGAGTTGGTATTAGATTTTGCTGCTAATTATCTTAAAGTAGATGGTAATTGTTTAATTAAAGTATTTCAAGGTAATGAATTTAATAATCTTGTTAAACAAGCAAAATCAATCTTTAGACAAGTTATAATTAAAAAACCTAAAGCCTCAAGAAGTGAAAGTAGTGAAACTTATTTATTGTGTAAAAATAAGTATATTTAATCTGTGGTATAATATGGCATTAATTTAATAGAGTTGGAATAAAATTTTATGCGTAATGGAAATATTTTTAAAAGAATATTTATCTCTTATAAGATTAGAAAAGAATCTTTCCGAAAATACAGTTTCATCTTATAAAAGCGATATAACTGCTTTCATCCGCTTCTTGGAAGAATTTGGCATTAACGATCCATCGCTTGTGTATTAT
>DAHXMX010000221.1 GCA_027371515.1 Neisseriaceae bacterium | reverse complement strand
TCGGTAAATATTGTTTATCATAGATAGCTATAAGATTTTGATTTAAATAAACATATGCACTATTATAAATGCTATTTTCACGATAACTTGGCGCACCAATTATCAACATAATACCATCAATTTGTTTAATTTGCTCCAAACTTTGTTTAACTGCAGCTTGAAACGCTGGTCTAAATAGCAAATCCTCAGGTGGATAACCAGTTATTGCTAATTCACTAGTTACAAAAATATCGGCATTATTTATTTTTGCGGTATTTATTGCGTCAATTAATCTCTTAGTGTTAGTTTTGATATCACCAACTTTAGGATTAAACTGAAATACCGCAATTTTTAATGGTTGCATGATAATTAACTAAAACTTCCAATTTAACTAAGTAAAAACTTGATTGCAATTAGCTACTATGTACTTCATGATTGTCACCGTTGGGTAATGATTTGTTCTTTTTATTTTCTGAGGAAATTTTCATTACTAGAGTAAAAAACAATGGTACAAACAATGTTGCGACACAAGTTGAACCAATCATTCCACCAATAATTCCCAACCCTACAGAATGTTGTGAATTAGCACCAGCACCAGTTGCAGTAACTAAAGGTACAGCACCCAAAATAAAAGCAATAGATGTCATAACAATTGGTCTAAAACGTACTTTGGCAGCATGAATTGCAGCTTGACGATAAGTCATGCCTTCCTTACGCACTCCATCAATTGCAAATTCAACAATTAAAATTGCATTTTTAGCTGATAAACCAATCAAAGTTAACATACTAACTTGAAAATAAACATCATCAGGTTTATTAAATATTATTAATGTAATGCCAGCACCAAGCAATGCAAAAGGCAAGGCCATCATAATTGCAATTGGCAGTGTCCATAATTCATATAATGCTGCTAAAATTAAAAATACCATTACTAAACCCAGACTAAAAGCAATAATAGCGGTATTCCCAGCCAATGACTCTTGATATGAAGGTCCAAACCAAGTAATAGTATAACGTGTACCCAATACTTTTGGTACAGCATCTTTGATAATCGCCATCATCTCACCTGAGGTATAACCATGGGCTGGATTAACCACAATCTGACTAGCTAAAAAGTCATTTAATCGCGTCACAACCTCAGCGCCATTACGATATTTCACACTAGCCACACTACCTACAGGGATAGTGTCACCTTTGTTATTTTTCACATACACAGTATTTAATAATTCCGGAGTTTTTCTAAATTGATAATCAGCTTGAATAATAACCCACCATAAATCTTGCCACATGGTGAAATAATTAACATAATACTCTCCAAATATAGACTGAATAGTATTGTATATTTGTGCATAAGTTAAATTATACATGTAAGCTTTACGAGCATCGACATTTATATCTATTTCTGGTGTAGATGTGTCATAAAACTGAGCTGCAGTTGCTACACCTTTATAATCTTTCATCAATACTTTAACTTTATTTGGTATGGTATTAGCTATTGGAATTGTAGTAGATGATGCAATTGTTGTGTTAGAAAACGT
>DAHXMX010000220.1 GCA_027371515.1 Neisseriaceae bacterium | reverse complement strand
AAATGGCTGAAGTAAAAGATCAATTAATAGAAAAGATGATTAGCGTTAATCGCGTAACAAAAGTGGTTTAGGTAAACGTCTTTGTAAAGGCATTTGACCACCTTCAAAACCAACTTTGTGAAACCCACCAGCACGACTTTTTTGACCTTTATGACCACGAGTTGCAGTCTTACCAAGACCAGAACCTATACCGCGACCAACACGCTTACTTGAGTGTTTTGCACCAACAGCAGGTTTAATAGTATTTAAATACATATTAGCCCTCACATTTTAAAAGATAGTTAATACGATTAATCATACCACGATTTTCAGGTGTGTCCTGCACTTCTACAGTTTGATTAATTTTTTTAAGACCTAATCCATTAGCACAAGCTTTATGAGACTGTAAACGTCCAATTAAGCTTTTTACTAATGTAACCTTGATTGTTTTAGTTGTAGCCATAATTAAGCTCCTAGAATTTCTTCTACAGTTTTACCACGCTTAGCAGCAATCTCATATGGAGTATAACCAGCTTCTAAAGCAGCTAATGTAGCACGAACCACATTATATGGATTTGTTGAACCATGCACTTTAGCAGTAATGTTTTTAACACCAACAGCTTCAAAAACAGCACGCATAGCACCACCAGCTATAATACCGGTACCTTCTTTTGCAGGCTGTAAATATACCGTTGTTGCACCATGAGAGGCAGTGATTTCATGATGAATTGTACCATTATTTAATGATACTTTCACCATTGATTTACGCGCTTCTTTTACCGCTTTTTGGACTGCTACTGGGACCTCTTTTGATTTAGATTTACCCATACCAATAGATCCGTCTCCATCGCCAACAACTGTCAATGCTACGAATCCCATAATACGACCACCCTTAACCACTTTTGTTACGCGATTAACGCTAATCATCTTTTCTATTAATTGATCTTTTACTTCAGCCATTTATATCTCCTAGAATACCAGACCGTGTTCACGTGCGCTTTCAGCTAAAGCTTTAATTCGACCATGATAACGAAATCCAGATCTATCAAATGCTACCGTTGAAACACTTGCATTTTTTGCAACTTCTGCAATTTTCTTACCTACTAATTTTGCAGCTTCAATATTACCGCCATTCTTAATATTGCTAGCAATATCTTTACATAATGTTGATGCATGAGCTAATACTTTGCTACCTGTTTCATCAATAATCTGTGCATAGATATGACTATTAGACTTGTAAACCACCAAACGTTTTACACCTAACTCAGCAATTTTTAAACGTGTTTTTCTTGCACGTCTAATTCTAGCTTCTTTTTTATTCATTTAACTCTAGCCTCTTAATTATTTTTTCTTAGTTTCTTTTAAGCTAACTTGTTCATCAGCATAACGTATACCCTTACCTTTGTAAGGCTCTACTGGTCTAATTGAACGCACATCAGCAGCAACTTGACCAACCAACTGCTTATCAATACCTTTAATTAATACCTCAGTTTGCGTTGGAGCTTCAAATTTAATACCAGCTGGAGCCTTATATATCACAGGAT
>DAHXMX010000021.1 GCA_027371515.1 Neisseriaceae bacterium | reverse complement strand
GAATTATCATTTTTCAACGCCAAGGATTGAGCTTCGGCTAAAGATTCTTGAAACTTAGTAGTTAATTTATCAAATCTCATAATATTTAATTCTCCTTAATTATTTATTTTTCACTGATTATAATATAAGGTATAAATATCAATTTTCAAATAATGGTTATAATTATAAATCTTGAAAAGTTAAGATAAATTTAATGTGTTAAAATATCGGGGATTTTAATTTTACAAAGAAGAATGCATCATGTTAGTTACAGAGCGTCGTAAATGGTATATAGGATTTGTTATTGTATTAGCAGTCTTCATAGCATTATTGCTTATATTGCGTGCAGACTGGTTATGGATATTTAGCTTGATTGCTATTTTATTAACTATTGGTATTTATGATCGAATACAAAAAAAACATACCCTATTGCGTAACTTTCCAATAATTGGACACATGCGCTATATCTTAGAATTTTTCCGACCAGAAATTCAACAATATTTTGTTGCTAGTGATGATAGCGAACGTCCATTCGATCGCAAAACTAGAACCGTAGTCTATGAACGCTCCAAAGGGATTCCAGATACTATATCATTCGGTAATGATAAAGATATTATGAAAGCAGGTTATGAGTGGGCACTACATTCATTATCACCTAAGCATCATACTGATTTGGACCCAAGAATTATAATTGGAAATTCACAATGTAAACAACCATACTTAGCATCTCGTTTAAACATATCAGCATTAAGCTTTGGAGCACTATCAAAAAATGCTATTATGGCATTAAACTTAGGAGCTAAAAAAGGTGGATTCTTACATAATACTGGTGAAGGTGGACTTACCGAATACCATTTATTAGGTGGTGATGTGGGTCTACAAGTAGCAACAGCATACTTTGGTTTTAGAACTGAAGATGGTAATTTTGATCCTGAAAAATTTAAAAAACAAGCAACATTACCTAATATCAAAATAATTGAAATTAAGTTATCTCAAGGTGCTAAACCAGCTCATGGCGGCATGCTACCAAAAGAAAAAATCACTCCTGAAATCGCTAAAATAAGAGGTGTACCAATGGGTCGTGATGTAATATCACCTCCAACACATAAAACATTTTCTAATCCTATTGGATTATGTCATTTTATAGCTCAACTTCGTGATTTATCAGGTGGAAAACCAGTTGGTTTTAAATTATGTATCGGTAAAAAAACTGAGTTTTTTGCTATTTGTAAAGCAATATTAAAAACAGGTATTTATCCTGATTTTATAGTTGTTGATGGTATGGAAGGAGGTACTGGAGCCGCTCCATCTGAATTTGTTAATTCAATTGGTATGCCCTTAAGAGAAGCTCTTGTCTTTGTACATAATGCATTAGTTGGTTGTGGATTACGTAAACACATTAAAATAATCGCTAGTGGTAAAAATGCCACAGGTTTTGATATGGTAAGAATGATAGCATTAGGTGCTGATATTATCAATTCTGGTCGTGCTATGATGCTAGCACTTGGTTGTCTACAATCAAAACAATGTGGTAAAAATACATGCCCAGTGGGAGTTGCAACACAGAATCCTAAACTATTTAATCAATTAGATATTGATGACAAATCAATAAGGGTATATAACTACCATAAATCTACAGTAAAAAACTTTATCGAACTAGTCGGCGCAATGGGATTAGAAAATCCAAGTGATATTTTACCATCTAGTGTTATGCGTAGAATAAATGAACATGAAGTACGTTATTTTGATGAAATATATCAATTCATTGAGCCAAATTCACTCCTAAATGAAGAAACAGTTCCTCAAAATTATAAGAAATACTGGGAAGCTGCAAGCGCAGAAACATTTAGTTTTATACATTAAGCATTAACCCCCGCCCATTAGGGCGAGGGTTTCTTAAATTGCTAACTCAATACAGCTTTAATTAACTGTTCAATTTGTGTGTTGATTTGATTGTCCAATAACTCGCTGGTAACAAATAAACCATCTTTTAAATTAAGATTTAAATTAATCAAAATATCTGCATCGATATGCTTTAAGTTTAAATTTTGCAATACTGGTTTTAATTGCATAGTAGCACTACCACCACTACTAGAATAACCATAGCCAACCAAAACAATCGGCTTATCTTTCCATTCCAAATACAAATAATCAAATGCATTTTTTAATGCAGCTGGGTATCCATGATTATATTCTGGAGTAATAACCACAAAACCTTTATACTC
Organism: Neisseriaceae bacterium; assembly: GCA_027371515.1. Lineage (GTDB taxonomy): Bacteria > Pseudomonadota > Gammaproteobacteria > Burkholderiales > UBA11063 > Aquella. Next base: position 10,182 of record DAHXMX010000021.1, on the reverse strand, counting down.
ACTAATAATTTTAGACCAATCCTTAGTATGTTGATATTTATAATTATTAGCTGCAGCTGGATATGGTTCATTTAATAAAGGTAAATTTATTTGTTTGAGATCTATAAGATCAAATGCAACATTAGTATGTTTAGATGCCAATTCAAAGTAATGTTTTGCAATAAATTCACCAACACGCCCATCACGCACTGAACCAATAATTATTCCTATTTTATTCATTTAAAATTCCTTTATGATAATCCTATAATAAACCAATGGCAGAATTCAAGTACCGCATACGTAGAGTATTTATGCCTTGGATTCTAACAATAGCTATTATAACATAAGTTTCCAACTTTGATAAAATCTTTCCAAAACATTTGCGCTTTCTAGATTTAGATGTATAGATTTATCTACACAACACCTCCAATTGTAATACAATTCAAACCAAGTTAAATGTTTAACTGTATTTTACAATTTAAGGCTTATCCACACAAAAATAATACAGAAATACAACATCATATGCTACAATATATTCTGTTAATATTCTATTAAATATATATTTTTATTAATATAAAACTTATCCAGTAAGCTGTAAAAGCTCTCTTTTTAAAGCGTAATGGATATCAAAATTATTAAGTGAGGTTATTTACATGAAAACAAATAGTTGTGCCAATCTATTTGAGAAAAACAAGTTTATCCCTGTAGTTATTTTAAATGACATAGATAAGGCTGTACCTATTGCTCATGCTCTACTAGATGGTGGGATTTCAGTAATGGAAGTAACTTTACGTACTAATAATGCACTTAAAATCATTGAAAAACTTAATAACGAAGTACCTGAAATGACAACTGGTGCTGGGACCATTCTCACTGAAGAACATTATCATATGGCAGTAAAACATGGAGCACAGTTTATTGTATCTCCAGGTTTAACCGCAGAGCTTACAGAAGTATCAAAGCATTATGATATACCATTTTTGCCAGGGGCTGTTACTCCCACAGAGATTATGCAAGCTTCACTTATCGGTTATCAATACCTTAAATTTTTCCCAGCAGAAAGCTATAATGGTTATGATGTATTAAAAGCTCTAGCTTCACCATTTGCACACATTAAATTTTGCCCAACTGGTGGTATAAATATTGATAATGCAAAAAAATATTTAACCTTACCAAACGTAGTTGGAGTTGGTTGTTCATTTTTCATTAAAGATGAATATATTACTAATAACAATTATGCAAAAATCACTGAATTAGCTAAAAGTGCTTATGCATCAATTAGGTAAATAAAAATTAATCAATCAACAGTTTTTGCTACAGTTTTTAATCAGCCAATTACTGAACTACCTAAAGATCTATATATAGATCCTAAAGCACTAAAGATATTTTTAGATATGTTTGAAGGTCCGCTTGATTTATTATTGTACCTAATTCGCAAACAAAATCTAGATATTTTATCGATTCCTATTGTTAAAATAACTGAGCAGTACATTAACTATATTAATAATATGCAAATATTAAATATTGATCTAGCAGCTGAATATTTATTGATGGCAGCTATGTTGCTTGCAATTAAGTCTCGCCTCATGTTACCTAAAATCATAATAGCAGAAAATGAAGAAGACGAAGCAGCAGATCCAAGAAATGAATTAATCCAACGCTTAATTGAATATGAAAAAATCAAACACCAAGCCATGAAACTTGATGCCATACCAACAGCAGATCGCGATTTTACTTGGGTAAAAACACTTAAAAATACTAATCAATTACATTTACCTGAAGTGGTAATTAACGAAATAGCTAATGTATGGCAACAAATAATTACTCAATCATTAATTAATCATAAAGAACATTATCTAAAACGCCAAGAATTATCAGTACGCGAGCATATGAATTTAATTTTAAAAAAACTTAACTATAATGTTATAAGTAAATTTCATGATCTGCTTGATAAAACGCATGGCACTAGCTATATAGTAGTCAATTTCGTTGCAATTTTAGAGCTTTGTAAAGAAGGCTTGATTTATATTTTTTTAGAAGCTCAAGAAGTAATGGTTAAATTAAAATGAATGATAAAATGCTCGACACATTAAATATTATCGAAGCCTGTATATTCGGAGCAAATCAGGATGTTACTTTAGCACAACTAAGCGATATATTTAATGGTACACTTAGTACCGAGCAAATAGAAAATTATATTTCAGATATAAAATTAAAATATCAAGATAATGCTATTGAATTATTTGAGAATAATCACCATTATCGCTTTCGCACTAAACAATGCTATCAAGAGTTTCTAAATAAAATTAATAATCATAAACCATATAAATACTCAAGAGCAGTAATGGAAACATTAACAATAATTGCTTATATGCAACCTATAACACGTGGTGAAATTGAAAATATTCGCGGAGTTACAACTAATTCAAATGCAATTCAAACATTAATGGAACGAGACTGGATTGAAATTGTTGGGCATAAGCAAATCCCAGGTCGTCCTGAGCTTTTAGCGACTACAGATAAATTTTTAAAAGATTTAGGGCTTAGCTCAATTAGTCAACTCCCACCATATGACATACCAGACAATTCAAATTTAAAGATTGACTTTATCAATGAATATGACAATAACAAATTATGATTAAATTAATAGTATAATAACGGATAAAATAATAGCTAGAATAAATATAAGAGTATAAAATGAGTAAATTAATCGATTTCCCGTGCCAGTTTGTAATTAAAGTAATCGGTGTTAATTGTGATGAATTAATTAATGAAGTTATAGCTATCGTAGATAGTAAATGTGATAATTTTAATCCTAGCAATGACATCAAATATACAGTAAGTAATAATGGCAATTATTTGTCTTTGACTGTCAATGTATTCACAACCAACCAAGAGCATTTAGATGATATTTACCGTAATTTAAATGCGCATAAATTAGTAAAAATAACATTGTAAAATGAACAATAAATATACCATCAAGTATCTTCCTCAGGTTGACTTTACAACAACTTGGCAAGAAATGAAAAACTTTACTGAGCAACGAGATGAAAATACCTTAGATCAATTTTGGGTATTAGAACATAATCCAGTATTTACCCTTGGCCAAGCTGGACTTGAATCACATATTTTATATAGAGAACATCAGATTCCAATTATAAAAACAGATCGTGGAGGACAAGTAACATATCATGGTCCAGGACAAATTGTAATCTATACTTTGATAGATATCAAACGACTTAATATATCAATTCGCTGTTTGGTTGAAAAGCTCGAGAATGGAATTATTTCTTACTTAAAATCAAAAAATATCAATGCAAACGGTGATCGTAACGCACCTGGAGTATATGTAAATAACAAAAAAATTGCCTCATTAGGACTAAAAGTGCGAAAAGGATTTACTTATCACGGAATTAGCTTCAACTATAATCTAGATATCACGCCATTTAATTACATTAATGTTTGTGGTTACAAAGGGCTTCAAGTGATAACTCTTGCAGAACTGATTGAAACAGCTAATATTCAAAAGGCTAAAGAAGAGTTAGTACATGCAATAATTGATAACATCTACTCAACAACAATAAATTCATGCAAACAATAACATTTAGTAAATTAGAGGCTTTAGGCAATGATTTTGTTTTAATTGATACTACTAATCAAGTGGATATTAATCTAACAGTCGAACAAATAAAACAAATTTGCGATAGACATTATGGAATTGGTTGTGATCAATTATTAATTATCAAACAAATCAATCGAAATCAAATACCATGTTTTAGTTATAAGATATATAACATTGATGGTAGTCAAGCGCTTCATTGTGGCAATGGTGCGCGAGCTGTTATTTGTTATATTAAACATAAATACCGTTTCGAGTCTAAGTATATTGAGCTTGTATTGGCCAACAATCATGTTATAACAGGACAAATCACCACCAATGAGCTAATTAAAATAGATATGGGTGCTGTTAAATTTACTCCGCAAAGCCTACCGGCTATTTTAACTCAAAGCACTACTAATAACTATACCATAAAATACCAGAGCCAAATTATTAATTATGGTATTGCTTCAGTCGGTAACCCTCATGTAATCATAAAACTAGCAAATAATTTATTTAATGATGATAATTATATCATTGAAGTTGGCCGCACTATTCAATCCAAAATAGACATATTCCCAGAAGGTGTTAATGTTAACTTTATATATATTCAGAATCCATACACCATCATGTTAAAAACTTATGAGCGTGGTAGTGGATTAACTAAAGCTTGTGGCAGTGGAGCCACAGCAAGTGCTAGTTATTGTTATCATTACCAACAATGCAATAATAATATACAAGTTATTATGCAAGGCGGTAGCTTACAGGTCACTATTGAAAATAATAATTGCCAGCTAATTGGCAATGCTAATATTGTATTTAATGGCAACATAATATTATGAGTGAAATTAATATATTAATTCCAGGTTTATTCTGGAAAAACACTTCTGATATTAATTACATATACCAAAGCTTAAATACTCCAAACTTAAATAAATTATTAAACCATGCTTCATATAAAATACTCAAACAACAAAGCTTAAGTCAAATATTTTACTTACTTAAAAATAATATTAACGCCATCAGTCAGGCAGAATTATTTGCCACACAATTAAATATTACTAATCAATATCATAATTTTCTTTTATGCGAACCAACTTATTTACGCCTTGATCGCAATCGCTTATTAATCTCTGAGGCGGAATTACTTCAACTAGCGGAAGATGAAGCCAAACAGTATATTGAACTAATAAATAATCACTTTAACAATGAAATTAAAATATATTATATTCATGAGGAGCTCTGGCTACTAGGACATAATTATTCAACCAATAAGCATATACGCCCTCCAATCATTGATATTATTGGTGAAAATATCGATGATTATATGGATCGTGATAATGATTATGGTCATAAATTAAATACAATAATTAATGAAATACAAATGTTATTATATAATTGCGCATATAATAAATTACGTGAAAGCGATGGATTATTAAGCTTAAATAGCGTTTGGTTATCTGATATTAATTTGTCATCATTAACACTGCCTAAGTTTAACGTCATATACACTAATAGCCTAAAAAAAATATTTAATGATGCCAAACCATTTACTATTGATACACTAGCTAATCTTCTAACAAGTGATATTTTAATACTTGATGAACTTTATTACCCAAATTGTTATTTAGATAAATTTGGTTATATAGATAAATTAAACTCACTCGATCGTAAGATATTTGCCAAATTAAGAAACATACCTAACAAATCAATTAACCTAATTGTACCGCAAAGCGAACAAACAATAATAATTAAAATATCTAAACCCAATATACTAAATCGTTGGCGTAAAACCAATATTATGAAATTAACTAAGGATATATATGAAACTTAATCTTAAAGCAGGTTTAAAACAAATAATGGGCGACAAATCAAATAAAGCAAAATCGCCAATAAAGAAAAAAAATGCTAAACGAATTAAATTAATTAAACCAAACAAAATCGAACAAGTTACAGTTAATCGCATTCGTAATGAACGTATCGAAGTTGAGAATGGTATTAGAATTAGTAAAGCATTAGCCATGTCTGGTGTTGGTGGTAGGCGTAACTGTGATGAATTAATTAATGCAAAACGAGTAACAGTAAATAATAAAGTAGCAATACTTGGACAAAAAATCTATACTACAGATCGTATCATGGTAGATAACAAAATGGTTAAAATCAAGTGGCCAGATAGATTGGCACGTATTATCATTTATCATAAACCAGAAGGTGAATTAATTACTAGAACAGACCCTAAAGGACGCCCAACAGTATTTGAACGAATTCCAATTTTACGTAATAAGCGATTTGTAGCAATCGGACGCTTAGACTACAATACAAGTGGGCTCTTGATTTTTACTACTAGTGGTGAGCTAGCTAATCGTTTCACTCATCCACGTTATGAAGTAGAACGTGAATATTCGGTGCGTGTATATGGCAATGAATTAACAGCTGAGCAAATTGCTGAATTAAAAAAAGGTATAAAGCTAGAAGATGGCATGGCAAATGTAGAAGAAATAATAAAACTAGAAATGCAAGACACTGAAAGTAAAAACTGCTGGTACAAAGTAATTATCAAAGAAGGGCGCAATCGTGAAGTACGACGCATGTTTGAATATTTTGATGTTGTAGTTAGCCGTCTAATTAGAACTCGTTTTGGCCCGATTATATTACCTCCACGTTTAAAACGTGGACAATTTTATGAATTAAATGAAATTGAAGTATCAAATATTATGAGCAAATTTGATCTTAATATAGCAGGGAATAAAGTTATTTCATAATTCATTATTTCATTCTTAGACTAGAAATAAGAATCTTACAGAAATCTTTATGACAACTAATAAAAGTTAAAAAACAATTAAAGAAAGATGTCTAATGAAGAATTTAATGAATTATAAATTATTGTTAATAATTCTTATTGGTATATATCATTCATGCTTTGCAATAGAAGTTACAATTCCCAAAGGCTATAAAGATAAATTATCTGCCATAATATTTAATTTAGATACAAACAAAATCGAATATAGTTATAATCCAGACGTGCCAAGATTAATTGCATCCAACATGAAGTTATTAACTACTCAGGTGGTACTAAATAATATACCTAGTGACTACCGATATGTTACTCAAATTCAATATACTGGTAAAATTACTAACAATACTTTAACTGGTGATCTATACATTGTAGGTAGTGGAGATCCAACATTAAGCCGAAATAATCTAGTAAAATTACTCAATCAAGTTAAAATCAAGCATATAATTGGTAATATATATATTGATAATAGTGTTTTTAATAGCTACCCTAAATACTCTATGCTAAAAGAAGAACAATATGACCCCGATACAGTATTACCTGATGGTTTAATGATTGATGAACATTTATCTAAATTTACTTTACATACGAAAAACTCAATTAATGTTACTTCAAATTTATATGGTTATAAAATTGACAATAAATTAATCATCAACCCAAAGCTGAAATATTGCAGTCATAATATTAATAACGATATAAATCTAGTTGTTTCAGGTAATACAATTATCATTAGTGGTGAAATTGCTAAACAATGTGATAATCATCATTTAATTTATAATCTATTACCAGCAGATAAATATAATATAATGGCTATTAAATATGCTCTAAATCAATTAAATATTGGCTATACAGGGAACATAGAATATAAAAAAACACCAGCTAACAGTATGCTACTAAGTAGCATCAAGTCAGTTAAATTATCTAAAATAATCAATAAGATGAATAAAACTAGCAATAACCTATATGCCGAGACATTACTATTAACCTTATCTAGTTATTTAACTGATAATACAAACAGCTATGCTAATGCGAAATATATATATGAAAGCTATATAAAAAATAATGATATTTATAATACTGAATTTAAACTAGAAAATGGGGCTGGTTTATCTAGAGTTGAAAAACTAAGTGCACTTAATTTATTAAATATGCTTATCATTGCATATAATAGTGACACATTCCAAGTGTTTTTTGATTCGTTACCAATAGCAGGTCAGGATGGAACTCTTATTAAACGCTTTATCAAGCTTGGTAAAAAAGTACGATTCAAAACAGGAACTTTAAATGATGTTAGTAGTTATAGTGGATATTTTTATACCAAGAAATATCACTATGCAGTGGTATTTACCGCTAATTCGATAGATACAACCCATAATAAAGATCCAAAAATATTTAATTTATGGGTAAATAACTTACTTAATAAGCTTAATTAAGTTATAATAATCACTTAAAATTTTAAGGCTAAAACATGTATTATTTTGTAGAAAGATCCGTAGTAGTAATCAAACCAAAACAACCTTTTTTGGATTGGTTACATGTAACATTTAATGATTTAAAAGAGCAGTTAAATTTAGAAAATATCAGAATAGACTGCAATACTTACCTTATATCTGAAGTACATGAAATTGAAGATGGAATTAATATAATCGACGAGCGTTATAATGAATTTTTTATGCTTGAACTTGCCTCATGGACTAATGATGAATCATTATGGCCCAAAGATATCAGCTTAAAAACATTCTGGGAGTACTTTGATGTTGAAATACATCCAACATTAATTGATATGACCGATGAAAATCAAGAACAAACAGAAGAAAAAGAAGATACAAATACAATTCATTAATAAAATTAATATTTAGTTTTAATTAATCACAGGATAAAAGACATTTTGAATTTAATTAAGTTAATTGAGCAAATATTACAGTCTAATTCACGTGGTGATTTAACAACTGCACGTTCATGTATCAAAAATCTAAAAATATTTCCTCATTACCCAATTATATTAATTGGTGGCACAAATGGTAAGGGTTCAGTCTCTAACTATATTAGTAATATCCTAACTACAGCTGGTTTTAAAACTGGGTGCTTTACCTCTCCTCACGTATTTAGATATAATGAACGTATCACAATTAATAATCAAGCTATTAATGATGAGGATTTAATTAAACATTTAAATATAATAATTACTAATCTACAACAATCTAATCTACCTCAACTTGGGTTGTTTCAATTATTCACCTTGGCTTGTCATCAATATTTCATCGAAAATAATATTGATATTGCAGTTATTGAAGTAGGTATTGGTGGTAAATTAGATATAACTAATTTATTTGAACCTACAGTTAGCGGAATTACAAGTATTAGTCTTGATCATATGGATATATTGGGGCATAATATTGAAGAAATTGCATTACAAAAAGCATATATTTATCGTAGTCAAAAACCAGCTTTTTTTGGTGGCAATAATCCACCGCAGGCAATGATTGATTTTTGCAAACAAAATAATATTAATTTGCAATACTTTGAACAAGATTTTAAAATTCATAGAAATGAACTTAGCTTTGATGTAATACTTAGGAATAAAACATATTATGCAATACCTTATCCATTACAAAGAAGTGAGTTACAGCCAATTAATATTGCATTAAGCATTGCAATATTAGATAGTATAAGCAGCAAATTCCCAGTCACTACTAGTCAAATAAAAACTGGTATTTTAAAGACCAACTTGATTGGACGCTTTCAGCTATTGCCGGGATTGCCTCAAATTATACTTGATGTTGCACATAATTTGGAAGCTGTCACCGCTATGTTGTCAAATATGATAAAATTACCATTCGTTAGACAAAAATATGCGGTATTTGGTATCGCGGCAGATAAAGATATAATAGCTATTATTAAAAGCGCTGCCCATTACTTTGATAAATGGTTTATCGGTAAAATAAATAATGAGCGTAGTCGTGATACTGAAAGTATAAAACAAATATTATTAGATAACAAGGTACACAGCTCAAATATATTTGAATTTGATAATATTGACAACGCGTGTGAACATGCTTACAAACAATTAAATAAACAAGATAGAATGGTATGTTTTGGCTCGTTTCTCGTAGTTGAAAGTTGTTATAACAAAATTCAGGAATTAAGAAAATGATGCAATCTAACTTTAATAAAAAAAACACGTTAAAAAGTTCTTTACACATGCGTGCAAAAGCAAAGCGGAGATTAATAGGTAGTATAGTTTTATTATTATTAGCTCTTTGGGTTTTATTTAAAGTAAGTAGCAATATTAAGTCAATTCCTATTAATAGTAACATTATTGAGGTTAGAAATACTAATCCAACACCAGTACCAGCAGTACAACCAACACCACAACCCACAACAACCACAATTATAAAACCTAAAACTGAGATTGCTGGCAATAATCCATCCAATGTAGATAATAAACCACAATCATCTAGCACTGAAGTTACAAACTTAAATAAAATTGCATCTAATACAGTGGCATCCAATCCGGTGGTCTCTAAAACCCAAAATAAAACTCCAGATATGATGATGACATTAAAGGATTTAAAACCACGCATTACTACTGATGAAATAAGATCTAATCCAAGTCCTGAAGATATTCTAAATGGTAATACTGAAAATAATGTAAATAAAATTTACTATCTACAATTAATCGGACTTCAAGACAAAAAACAAATTTTAAACTTACAAAACCTACTAACTCAACATGGGTTGTTTCAATTATTCACCTTGGCTTGTCATCAATATTTCATCGAAAATAATATTGATATTGCAGTTATTGAAG
>DAHXMX010000219.1 GCA_027371515.1 Neisseriaceae bacterium | reverse complement strand
GCTGATACTTATAAGGGTAGAGTTAAAAACTTAGACTATAAAACAATAAGATATCCAGGTCATTGTGAAAAAATGTCTTTTTTATTAAGAGATCTTAATTTGCGTGAAAAACCTGAATTAGTAAAAGATATTTTACAAAAGGTAGTTCCGCATGTTGAAGATGATAAAGTAGTTGTATATGTATCAGTTTACGGTAAATTAAAAGGGCGTTTAGTAGAAAAAACATATACAAATACATTATATCCAATGAGTTATGAAGGTCACGTGTTTAGTGCTATTCAGATGACAACAGCTGCTGGGATTTGTACTGTAGTTGATTTGGTAATTAAAGATAAAAAGTTAAATGGTCTTGTATTACAAGAACAAATTTCATTAACTGAATTTTTAAATAATCGTTTTGGTTCTTATTATAAAAAAGGTAGTCATTAACATGAATATATTGAAAGAATTCGGATTGGGTGATCGTATTCATGGTACTGCTATTGGTAAAGAATGGTTTAAAGGTGAAACTATCATTTCATCTTATAATCCAACAACTGGTGCTAAAATTGCAGATATAGAAGAAACCACCCCTGAACAGTTAGAAATTATTATCAAACGTTCACAGCAAGCTTTTTTACAAATTCGTGATATTCCTGCCCCAAAACGTGGGGAATTAGTCCGTCAAATGGGAGATAAATTACGATTATATAAGAAAGACCTTGGATTGTTAGTATCCCAAGAAATGGGTAAGTCAATTGCTGAAGGTGAAGGTGAAGTTCAAGAAATGATTGATATGGCTGATTATTGTGTTGGTCAATCACGTATGCTATACGGCGTTACTACTCATTCTGAGCGTATTAATCATCGTTTATATGAGCAATGGCAACCACTTGGTATCGTTGGAGTTTTTTCAGCATTTAATTTCCCTGTTGCTGTTTGGGCATGGAATTCATTTATATCGCTTATTTGTGGTAATAGTGTAATTTGGAAACCATCGCCAAAAACTCCAATTTGTTCAGTAGTGACACATATGATTTGTGCTGAAGTATTAGCTGAAAATGGTTACCCAGATGTATTTGCATTAGTTAATTACAGCGATATTCCTATGTCACAAAAACTAGTTGATGATAAACGCATTGCCTTAATTTCATTTACTGGCTCTACTAAAGTTGGTCGCGAGGTTGGTACTAGAGTAGCTAATCGATTTGGAAGATCTATTTTAGAATTAAGTGGTAATAATGCAGTAATTTTAGATGCTAGTGCAGATCTAAAGACAGGTTTGCCTGCTTTAGTATTTGCTGCAGTTGGTACTGCTGGACAGCGTTGCACTACGTTGCGTCGTTTGATTGTACATGAAAGTATTTATGATAAGACATTGTCATTATTAAAAAATGCTTATGCTCAAATTAAAATTGGTGATCCAAGTGATCCAGCTAATCATATGGGTCCATTGATTGATCAAGATGCTGTTAAATCATATGAGCGTGCTATTAATGAAATAAAAAAACATAATGGTAATATTATATTTGGTGGCAAAGTAATCACTAGCATT
>DAHXMX010000218.1 GCA_027371515.1 Neisseriaceae bacterium | reverse complement strand
TGCTAGGGATTGCCATTTATGGATGTGGTGCTGGTGCTGGTGCTGTTATACGCGTAACACCAACACCAACACCAACACCAACACCAACACCAACAAATCCTACATATGCATACATTGCTAATCAACAAGGGAACGGTTCTTATACTCAATGTAGCGTGAGTTCGTCTGGTATTAGTGAATCCAATACATGTACTAATTTTACCCCTACTGATTCAGGAGGAACATCTTTGCTAATTGCCGCATATGGAATAGCATTTTATGAAAGCTACGCGTACATTACTAATAGTAGTAGTGTCATTACTTATACTCAATGTAACGTAAATCCATCATTTGGTATTGAGTCTAATACCTGTTTTAATGTTACTCCTACTGAATCAGGAGGAACACCATTGCTAGGAGTCCCAACTGGAATAGCGTTTTATGCGTTACCTTAATTTAACAACAATATTATTAAGCGAATTAATAAACCAAGACCTAAAATAGGTCTTGGTTTATTATCTTAAAAGCATAAAATATTTATTTAATTTTTATTTGTATTATTAGATATCTTTTAATATCACTTCTTTAGTTTTTATTAATTATGAAACGAATTAGTTATAAAAAAAGCCAAGTCAAATAAAAACTTGGCTTATGAATTAAGTATTGTTTAGCTTAAGATACTATTGAATCTAATTCACGTAATACTGCAGATAGCATTACTGGTTCTATTTCAGCAAAACTTTGTAATTCATCCATTAGCTCAATAATTTCACGAACCTTTTCGGCCTCATGAAGCATCCAAGTATCTGCAAAATTAAGATCATCAGCTTGTGTATTTGCCATAGCTAATTTAACTATTTTGCTATATAAAGCATAACCATCAGCAATCATGGAAGAACGAGCAATAGCTTGCCATTTATTACCTTCAGGTAGTGCAATAAGATTTTTACGCAACCAATCCATGCGTAAGACACGTCCGAGGTAAAAATAATTATTAGCTACATTAATTAACTCATGTTTTACTCCAAAATTTGATTTTGCAGTATGAGTAATATGAATAACATCTAGAATCTGTGGAATAGCACCAGTTCTAGCTATTAATGAAGCAAGTTTTTCATCTACACCAGCTGCTACAAACTTATCTTCTAATGCCATGATTGTTGGATAATCATCATTTTTTATAATATGCGGTAACTCTGTCATAAATAGAGCAACTTCTAATTTATATTTATTAATTAAGGATAATATATCGCTATCTTTATAATTACGTAGTAACCAACGAGCTGTTCTTTCTACAGCTTTTTTAAGCCTAATTAACATTTCTATTTGAATATCTGCATGTACTTTATTATCCAAGCATTCAATTGCTAAATAAATTTTCTCTAAGTCAAACATTTTATATATAGCCCAGAATGCTTCAACAACTTGTGTAGCAGTAACTCTAAACTCATCTTCGAACCGTGAAGCAAAAGTAATACCCATACGATTAACTATTAAATCAGCTATTGAAGAAATAAAAGAACGTCAGAGAATTGGTATTGGTTTAACATCTCCTGAATTGGCT
>DAHXMX010000217.1 GCA_027371515.1 Neisseriaceae bacterium | reverse complement strand
TTTAATTGAAATAGATCCTAAATATTTTAGACCAACTGATGTTGATACTTTGCTTGGTAATCCACAAAAAGCTAAATATGAACCATCTTGACCATTAACACCAGTAATCAATGCCACTTTCTTCATTTTGTTATCCTAAACAATTTTTAATTTAATTTATCTATAATTTATAAAATAATCTTAATAGTTTAAAGGTAACGAAACTTTTTTACCATCACGAGCTGACATATAAATTGCAATTAATAATTCTAATGATTTAAGTCCTTCGCGACCATCAGTATGCGCATCTTCTTCACCCTTTAGTGATTTAATTACATTTTCATAATAAATTGGATGACCAAATCCATATACAGAAGTAGTTGCATAATTCGCATTTTTAATACCTTCATCTTCAGGACGTTTATCAACAAAATCCCAAACTTGAATTTCATTGACTGCAACTCCACCAACTCGCACGGTACCCTTTTCACCTAAAATAGTAATAGAGCCCTCAAGATTTTTAGGATAAGTTAGCATCGATACATTCATAGTCCCTAATGCTCCATTTCTCCATCTAAGTGCAACCACCCCAGTATCTTCAACTTCAATATTGCGCGCTAATGTAGCAGTATAACTCTGCACTGATGCTACAGGACCAATTAACCAATCTAATAAATCAACATAATGAGACGCTTGGTTCATAAAAGCACCTCCATCAAACTCCCATGTTCCACGCCATGCCGCAGAATCATAATATTCTTGTGGACGAGTCCAAAATACATTACATGCAACACTATAAATACGTCCAAATCTACCGCTGTCAATAGTATTTTTTAATAACTGAATGGTTGCATTAAGCCGATTTTGTTTAACAATATAAAGTCTAACACCTGCTTCATCACAAGCTTTAACCATATTAACACCATCACTATATTTAGTTGCCATGGGTTTTTCAGAAATAACATGATACCCAGCTTTAGCACATTGTATAGTCTGAATCGGATGCAAACCGCTAGGAGTAGTAATAATTACAACATCAAAGCCACCAGCATCTAACATTTCATCTAAAGAATGGTATCCACGAACACCTGTTTTTTTAACAACATTATTTAAGTTATCTGAATTAATGTCGCAAGCTGCCACTAATTCACAACTGTCTCGATGCTGTTCAATTGAACCAAGATGATTTGCAGAAATACGTCCACATCCTACAATAGCAAATCTAATTTTACGCCTAACAATTGGAGTATATTTTTGTAACATAATTTATCTTTCTTTTAATCAAACAGTTTAATAAATGGACATTAGATATTCCAATAGATTATTTTATTATTTTTTTAAGTTTATTAAACAATAACATACCATTATTTTTCTTTAAAAAAACAATACTCAACAGCAAGTATACCACACATAATAAAGTGCATGTAGTAATCATCATTGTTGTAGTCATGTATTTTTTTGATAAATAAATAATGCTAATACTCGGCAACATAATCATAAATAAATGTTTTGCAAAATAAGTATAATTTAAATTAAATATATCAGGAAATAATTGTTTTAATTTT
>DAHXMX010000216.1 GCA_027371515.1 Neisseriaceae bacterium | reverse complement strand
TAACCCAGATTTTTATTCGGTGCTTTACGCATTACCCGTCCAACTGATTGCACGATATCAATTTTAGATTTACGACCATGAATAAACATTACCGCATCAAGAGATGGCACATCAACCCCTTCAGATAAGCATTTGGCATTACTTAAAATACGGCAAGTATCCTCGGTACTTTCTTTTAACCACGCTAATTTTTTACCTTTTTCGGTAGCATTCATTGTACCATCAACATGGTCAAGCTCACAGCTAATATTGCTTACTTCTGGGTAGATAGTCAGATATTCCTTAACTACTAAGCCAAACTCTTTAGCAAACTCCTTGGATGCTGCAATACTTTTACAAAATGCTACTGCACGCTGCATATGATTACCATCATTAACCTGTAAACCTTCTTTAATCAATGCCTTATAGCAGCCAATCATCTTAGCTACATCATCAAGGTTTAAGCCACCTTCTGAAACTTTAAAGTATTCCTGCATATCACTACTAACTTGCTTAGCATCAACGGCTAAAACAATTACTTTATAATCAGTCAGTAAGTCTTTTTCTACCGCTTCACCAAATTTAAGGCTATAAAACAACTTACCAAAAACATTAATATCATCCATCGAGTACAATTCAGCCTTAGCTTCCTTGGCTTTTTCTTTAACGGTATCAATATAAATGCGTGGCGTAGCAGTCATATATAGACGTTTTGTACCACGGATAAAATCATCATCATGAATCTTTACAAACTCTGAATCATCCTCATCAGCTAATGTTGCACCAGTAATGCGATGCGCTTCATCACAGATAATTAAATCAAAACTAGCCATACCATATAGCTTCTGGGCTTTATTAATTACATCAATCGATTGATAGGTTGAAAATATAACCGTCATTTTATCTGGATATTGTTGCTGACTCTTTTCTGCCAATTTTTTAGCATCAGTAGTTGCAGGATATGCTAAATCATGAGTAGTAATCTCGGAAATATCATCATTGATTTTACGTTTACCAACATCAACATCAGAACAAACCGCAAAAGCATGTATTGGCGTAGTAGTCTCAATCACCCATTCAGTAATAGTTTGGCTCGCTAGAGCTAATGATGGCACAAGAAATAATACCCGTTTATTTTTACCAGCAATCTATTCAGCTATCTTTAACGCAGTAAAGGTTTTACCTGTACCGCATGCCATTAAAATTTTGCCTCGATCCGCAGTTGCAAAGCCTTCTTTAGTTGCCGCTATAGCCTCTAATTGATGCGGACGCAGTGATTTTTTAGCTTTTTTCTTAATAGTCTCATCCTGAAAGTAGCTACTCCAATCAATTGAGCTATCTTCAAAATCTTGTAATGAAATCCTTGTTGGCTGCTTTGAGCTACCATAAAAAATTTCTTGAGCTAATTTATTTAACCCATCTTCTGAAGTATCAATCAATATACGACGAGTAAAATAATCCCGATCTGAAGCTGCAACAAAACTATCAATTTCTAGCTTTGTAATAATAGATGTTTTATAAGGCGTTAAGCTAGCGTAGCTATTCTGGTGTTTTTTGTTGCTCAATGTATT
>DAHXMX010000215.1 GCA_027371515.1 Neisseriaceae bacterium | reverse complement strand
CGCGGCTATAGCAAGTATCCCAGAACCACAACCATAATCTAATACACTATGTTTTAAGTTGATATTTGTTGATATCCAATTAAGACACATAAAAGTTGTAGGGTGAGATCCTGTACCAAATGCTAATCCCGGATCAAGTATAATTGATTTTGCAGTTTTATTGGGTATTTCATGCCATGATGGTACAATATAGAAATCTTGATTAATCTGAATTGGATTAAATTGACTTTGAGTTAATCTAACCCAATCTTGATCATCAATTAATTCAACTTGATAGTCAAACTCATACCCCAATATAGCTACAGCATTACTGATAAATTCTGTTATATTGGTATTTTCATCAAGTAATACATTTATTCTACTATTGTCCCACAAACTTTCAACAACCATTCCTGGTTCATTAAAAATTGGTTGTTCAAGGTCAGTTCCTTCGTATTGATCTTCAATACTAACGGATAATGCATTAAGATTAAATAATATATCAGAAAGAATATCCGCTGTTTTTGAATCAATATTTATAATAATTTGTTTAAAGCTCATTAGTATTCAACAATCAAAAACCCCTAATTTTATTTAGGGGTAGGAGTAGCCAATATAATACGACTGTACTATTTTCTTCTAAGTTTAAGGTATTCTTCTAGGTAGTGAATTGATTGTCCACCAGTTACAAAACCTTTATCTTCTAGTAGCTCAGCATGTAGTGGAATATTGGTTTTGATACCCAAGAAATTAGTTTCTAATAATGCCTCTTTCATTTTATTAATTGCCTCAGTACGATTAGCACCATAGGTGATTAATTTAGCAATCATAGAATCATAGTATGGTGGAACTGTATATCCAGAATACACATGTGAGTCAACGCGAACACCGTTACCACCAGCAAAATGACATTGTTCTATTTTACCTGCTGATGGAACAAAGGTGAATGGATCTTCAGCATTGATTCTACATTCAATGGAATGACCTTTTAAATTGATATCAGACTGTTTGTAACGTAATTTTTCACCACTAGCTATATAGATTTGCTCTTTTACAATATCAACACCTGAAATCATTTCAGTAATTGTATGCTCTACCTGAACACGAGTATTCATTTCAATAAAGAAAAACTCATTATTTTCAAATAAGAATTCAAATGCACCAGCACCAATAATACATAATTTCTTTGGAACCTGAGTAAGTTCTAAAATACCTTTATTATCAATAATATTCTTATTATCAGTTACAATTTGTGGCAACATTCTAGGACTAGAACCAGTAGCTATAATAATATTAGTACCGCTAATTTTAGATTTAATGCCATTATCATCTATATTAATAATCCATTTACCAGAATCTTGTACATCAAAACTTGCAGAACCGTGTAATTCAGTAACTTTATTTTTTTTAAACAAAAATGATATACCATTTGCATTTTTATTTACTATATCATTTTTACGTGATAACATTTTACCAATATCTATCTTTGGATTTTCACAACTAATACCATGTTCAGCAAAAGAATGGGTCAACTCGGCAAAATTTTCTGAAGATTGTAACAACGCCTTAGATGG
>DAHXMX010000214.1 GCA_027371515.1 Neisseriaceae bacterium | reverse complement strand
AATTACTATTTGTCCATTTTCAACAACAGGTCTATCTTTGGTTGCATGCATACCTAAAATAGCCGATTGTGGAGGATTAATAATTGGTGTACTCATCATTGAACCAAATGTACCACCATTTGTAACTGTAAATGTACCACCACTTAATTCATCTAATTCAATTTTACCATCTTTAGCTCGACGTCCAAAATCACTAATAGTTTGTTCTATCTCTGCTAATGTCATATTCTCAGCACTACGTAAAATAGGAACAACTAATCCACGTGGACTACCAACCGCAATACCAATATCAAAATAACCATGATAAACAATATCATCACCATCAACTGATGCGTTTAATATTGGATATTGTTTTAAAGCATGAATAGCTGCTTTTACAAAAAATGACATAAAGCCTAATTTAACGCCATGTTTTTTTTCAAATGCTTCTTTATATTTATTACGCAAATCCATAATTGGCTTCATATTAACTTCATTAAATGTAGTTAATATAGCATTGTTTTGTTGGCTTTCGATTAATCTTTCAGCTACACGTTTTCTCAATCTACTCATTGGAACTCGCTCTTCTATACGAGAACCTTTGCCTTTTAAACTTGCTAACACATCTTCTTTTAATACACGACCACCACGACCACTACCTGGAACATTAGATACATCAACGCCATTATCTGCCGCAACTTTTTGTGCAGCCGGCATTGCTAAAGTTTCTGACTTAATAACTGGTGCAGCTATGGAAGATGCAGCAACTTGTGTTACCTTATCTTTGACATGCTCTACAGGAGAAGCTTTAACACTGGTATCTATATAAGCAATCAATTGACCACTTTTAACTACATCACCAGGTTTACCTATAATTTCAATTAAAACTCCATCTTCAGCAGCCGGTAACTCTAAAATAACTTTATCTGTTTCTAGATCAATTAAATTTTCTTCTCGCTTAACAAAATCACCTTGCTTTTTATGCCAACTTAATAATGTGGCTTCACTCACCGACTCTGGTAATTGAGGAACTTTTATTTCAATTTTCATGCAACTAGTGTCCTTACAAGTATTTATAAAACTAATGCGGAAATTTTAATTCCGCATTGATTTTTAACTATGTGATTTAACGTAGTCAACAGCTTGTTGTACGTTAGTAATTTTCTCAGCATCTTCATCAGGAATTTGAATATTAAATTCCTCTTCAAGAGCCATTACTAACTCAACTGTATCTAGTGAATCAGCACCTAAATCTTCAACAAAAGCCGAATCATTTTTAATTGCAGCTTCATCTACACCCAATTTTTCAGCAATTATTTTTTTTACTCTTGCTTCTAAGTTTTCCATAATCAACTCTCTTTCTATATAAAATTTTAATAAGTATATTTATAACATACCAAGGCATGATATTAAATCTAATATTGGTATTTTGTCAATTATAATTTATTATTATTTATGGTTCATTTATTTTTTGATTATTACTATTACTACTACTACTACTACTACTACTACTACTACTACTACTACTACTACTACTGCTACTATTATTATTATTATTATTACTATTATTATTATTATATTC
>DAHXMX010000213.1 GCA_027371515.1 Neisseriaceae bacterium | reverse complement strand
CTACCGGTATTTTTTTCTAATCTATAAGAATAAAATAGATTATTATTGCATATGGTACATAAATTTGATGTGTAAATATTAGTAATACCGATATTATTTAGTTGCTCAATTAAAATTCCTGTTAAGTTACATAAATATTTATCTTGTGTTGGTTTAAAGTATTTAGTATTATTTATATTTTGTGCTACAAATAAATTAAATACATCATCCCTAACTTCAAAATGCTGTTTACATATTGAAGGTCCAATATATATTATTAGGTTATGCGCTGAAATATTTGCTCGAATAATGGTTTTTAGTGTTATTTTATTAAGAACACCACGCCATCCAGCATGTACACTACTTACAAATGTACCATCAATATTGGTAATTAAAACAGGTATACAATCAGCAGTCATTACCACGCTAACTTTGTTGACTTGCCTAGTAAATGATGCGTCAAAACTTTGTTTATATTCTGTATGTTTAACATCCAAATCAATTACATTGTCAGTATGTGCTTGGTTTAACCAATGTGGTACACTTGGTAAATATTGGATTAATAAATTACGATTAATTTGTGGGTCAGATAATTTATAGTCAGAATGTAGTGCCAAATTAAAGTCATTATTTTTATAATAACGATAAGTGATTATAGCTTTAATGTTATCAGGTACATTCCAATTTGGAATTAAAAAATCATTTTGTAAACAATCATTCTGCATATATTATTTCCCAATCATGTTCATTGTATTCATTATTATAATCATCTTCTGTATCACTATGTAAATTAAGCTCTAGTTGACGCAATAAAAAACGCATATCTTCAGGTAAATTACTCTGGAAGCTCATTAACTCATTGGTTCGTGGATGAATAAAGCTTAGTTTTAATGCGTGTAATGCTTGGCGATTTAATGATAATATAGCATCTTGAATGGATGTACTTTCTGATTTTTGGTAATTATGTTTATTATATGTTGCATCTCCAACTAATGGGTGTGATATATGCTGCATATGCACTCTAATTTGATGTGTACGTCCTGTTTCAAGTTTACATTCTATATAACTCATTGTATTATAATGTTTTAATGTTTTATAATGGGTAACTGCTTCTTTGCCACCAACTTGTAATACTGCCATTTTAAGGCGATTTTTATGATCACGCCCAATATTAGATCTTATAGTACCGTTATTAGGTGTATGACCATATACAATAGCTCGATAAATTCTAATTACGCTATGTTTTTGTAATTGTTGTACTAAGCTTGTTTGCGCTAATTGAGATCTTGCAATCACCATTAAACCGGATGTATCTTTGTCTAATCGATGTACTATTCCTGCGCGATCGAGTGATTTTAATTCTGGATAATGATATAGTAAACCATTTAATAAAGTTCCTGACCAGTTACCATTACCAGGGTGTACAATTATTCCAGGTTGTTTATTAAGTACAATTATGTCATTATCTTCATAAATAATATTTAATTCAATATTTTCTGGTGTATATGCTAACTCTTCATATACTTTAATAGCACGCGAATAATTTTGTTTAGCCATTGATTTATTGGCTTCAAAATACAGCTTTTGTACT
>DAHXMX010000212.1 GCA_027371515.1 Neisseriaceae bacterium | reverse complement strand
CTTTTTAAAGCAATAAAAATTTTTATTAGACTGAGCAACAATCGTTTTTTTATAGGAGAATATATAAATATGTCTGGTGGATCTACAGGTGAACGTCCGTTTTCGGATATCATTACTAGTGTACGTTATTGGATTATTCACAGTATTACAATTCCTTCACTTTTTGTATCAGGCTGGTTATTTGTTAGTACTGGATTAGCGTATGATGTATTTGGAACTCCACGTCCAAATGAATATTTTACGCAAGATCGTCAACAAATTCCATTAGTAAACGATAGATTTAGTGCAAAACAAGAATTAGAAGATTTAACTAAAGGTTTATAATTGAGGTAAAATAAAATGGCAAAAAATATTATTATTAATTTAACTAATTTTCACAATTAATTTTATGGCTAACTTTATTAAACCGTATAATGATGATCCATTTGTTGGTCATTTAGCAACGCCAATAACATCATCTGCAATTACACGAGCAATTCTACAAAATCTACCAGCTTACCGGTTTGGGTTAACACCTCTATTACGTGGTTTAGAAATTGGTTTAGCACATGGTTATTTTTTAATGGGACCATTTGTTAAATTAGGACCTTTACGTGACTCTGATGTTGCTTTATTATCTGGTTTTCTTTCAACAATTGGTTTAATAATTATTTTAACTTTAGGTTTAACAATCTATGGAGTAGCAGCTTTTGGTCAAGGAAAATCACAATCATCAAATGAAAATGATTTACAAACTAAAAAAGCATGGGACCAATTTAAAGGTGGATTTTTTGTTGGTGCATGTGGAAGTGCAGGATTTGCATTTATTTGTTTGTTAAGTATTCCAACCTTTACAACAAATTAAATATGTAGTAAAATAATTGTATTAAATCAGTTGTTTCGTTAACTGATTTAATATATAAAACTTTTAACAATTAATTAAAAACTTTAAAGTATATGAATTCAACACCAGTTTATTTACAAGAAGAGTACGCAAAAACAGAAATTGCAAAAATCTTAAATTTATTAGATGAAGAGTTAGTTGGTTTAGCACCTGTAAAATCTCGCATTCGGGAAATTGCTGCTTTATTATTAATAGATAAATTGAGAAGAAATTTAGATATTACATCAGCAAACCCAGGTTTACATATGTCTTTTACCGGTAGTCCAGGTACTGGAAAAACAACAGTTGGACTAAAAATGGCTGATATTTTATACCAATTAGGTTATGTTGAAAAAGGGCATCTTTTCGTTTTCGAATATAGTCTGCTAAAGCAACTTCAGCAGCTGGTGTTAATTCATATTGTTGCTCTTCTAACATTAATTTTGCAATTTTTAAAAGTTCTTCTACTGTATAATCAGGAAAGTCAATATGATTTGTAATACGTGATGATAAACCAGGGTTTGATTCATAAAATTTATCCATTGGTTCTTTATAACCAGCTAAAATAACAACTAATTCGTCACGTTGATTTTCCATTACTTGTAATAGAATTTCAATTGCTTCTGAACCATAATCACGTTCATTATCAGGTTTATATAAGTAATAAGCTTCATCAATAAACAATACTCCACCCATCGCTTTTTTTAGTACTTCTTTTGTTTTTGGAGCAGTATGACCAATATATTGACCAACTAA
>DAHXMX010000211.1 GCA_027371515.1 Neisseriaceae bacterium | reverse complement strand
CAGCAATTCCCCAAATTAATAAATTTTGTGCCAATTTGGTATCAAATGCCAAAACACAATCATAATAATGCTAATCTTTTGATTCCTTGAGCTTAATTTGCTCAAAAAAAGCTCAAATTATTTTCTGCGAAGAACTTTTATGTGCTAATTTTACGGCAAAAGTGTAAGACATTCAGTAACTGGTAAAATGCCAATTTTGTAACACACATAAAATTCACACGCAAAAATAATAAATTAACCAGATGCAACAACAAATTTTATCTTGCTTGTATATGCATTTATTACGGTTTCATACAGTTCTTGCCAAGATTTTACAATCACCATATGCCATACGCTTCTTATCTTTTCCCAAATGTATTTTTTAGTTCCAAGTTTTTCTAAGGCTAATTTAAAATAATAGCCACAGTAAGCCTGTATTTGATCAATTAAAAATGCAATAAACATTAGATGACATAATACTACACTTAGTTTTTTGTACCCATGACCGTAATTATGCTCAAAGTTATAACCAAGATTTTTTAATGTGTTAAACGTTTCATTCTCAATAGACCATCTAGATCTACCAGAACACATAATTTTGTATATATTGTCCGGGCTAAGTCTTAAATTTGTAATCCATGAACTAAAAAATTTCTTTTTTGTAGATGTCTCAATATCCGGAATCTCATGATACTCAAGATAATTTACTTTTACCTCTGTGCAGGTGGCATTCAATTCTAGCTCATTGGCAAATTTATATTGCCGCTTTATTCCACCATTATTAGTTTCGTAACTCTTAGCTTTACCACTATAGCTAAATTCATCATACATATGGGTTAAATCTTTACCAGTTATAATATAGCAAAAATCTAATTCATTCATTAATTTTATTAAGGGACCATTAGCATAAAGCGAATCCAGAACAAATATTAATTTCAAATTAGGATGTGATGTCTTTAAAGTTTTTAATAATCTTTTTGCCGCATTAATCTCACAATCATTCTTTTTTGCCCCATCTTGTTTTATTATTGGCTCTATCCCAAGTGGTAATACCGTTTTTATCCCAGGACAAACCATTACTGCCGCTAATACTTGATGATAATATGTCTTCATCCCATTTTTGTGTTCTTTTACACAACAGTTATCACAATGTATCGTATCCGATGAAAAATAACCAGAACCATCAATTGCCACTAAATGATAATCCTCATAATATTTAAAATCATTCAGTATCTTTGCACGCTGTAATTTACTTATTAATCCATCAAAACAATATTGCAGCCTTTTACCATACTCTATTTCATCTAAACGTACTCGAAAATTAGTATCACTGGGAACAGTAGATACACCATATAAATTCATTAGGTTCTGACTTGCAACATCAACCTTTACCGAATTCATAAACTGTAATAACGATGGTGATTTTAAATAAAACATCCCTAAACCACTTAATAAACAATCTCTTATTGAGTATTTACTGCTACTTTTTGCTGGATCAGCTATTTTACTAAACTCACCCCTAACGCATTCTATTAGCTTCTCCATCGATAACTGCTTTCTCTCTGACTTCATATACAATACCTGCGAAAAATAGTTTTTACTACATCTATACAAGTATTGATTTTACTATATTTTAATTTTTATGGGGAATTACTG